>CBDUNM010000030.1:0-40767 GCA_965368585.1 uncultured Chromatiales bacterium
AGCAGGACATGCCCAGATTGCCATAGGTAAAACTGTGGTGGATACGCCGACCAGGTTTATCCAGATCACCCGCCGCCCAGGCGACCACCAACGGCGCATAATGCTCTAGGCTCGGATGCGCTTGGCTGAATATGGCTGGAAATCCGTACGGTGTAATCAGACGCTCGAATTGGTTCCCCTCAACGGCCGCTAACAACCACTGTTCGAATTGAACGGCCCAGTCGTCAGCCGGACCGCTATGACGAAGCGCATGTAGATTATGTACGGATCCTCCCGAGCCCATCACGAGTACTCCTTTCTCTCGCAGAGGCCGAAGAGCAGCACCCAGTCGGGCAAGTTCGTCGAACGAACCTGTCGGCAACGACACCTGAACAACAGGCACCTGCGCCGCTGGATACATGATCTTCAAAGGTATCCACGCGCCGTGATCCAGGCCGCGTCTTTCGGCCATCCGAAATTCGAGACCCTTTTCACCAAGACGCCGCAAAATGTCCGCAGACAATTCATCGTTACCGACAGCCGGGTATTCCATTTCGTAGAGCGCTTGTGGAAACCCACCGAAATCATGGATGGTCGACAACTGGCCACCAGTCGTGACACCGACTGGATTGTCGGTCCAATGCGCGGAGACAACGACGATGGACCGCGGATCAGGAAACCTTCGGGCAAGATTCTCCATTGCGTCCATGGCAGGGCTTTCCGACAACAGGATGTCGGGCGCGCCATGGGATACGAATATCGAAGGCAGCGATTCAGTAGCGTACATCACTGACTCCAGTCGTCAGAGCAGGACTGGACAGTTCAATCGCACGCAACCACGGGAGCGGCACCATTTCAGCTATCACCGTCACAAGGTCAAAGTCCCTTGTGCGCCCCGTCGCAATAAGGTTTCTTCCCACTGTGCTTGCAACCACACAGATAGACGGTGCCTGTCTTGTCTGCCGTGAAGGCAATGGGCTCATGCCCGGTACCTTTATGTGAGCCGTCGCAGAATGGTTGGTTTTCGCTGCGCCCGCAAGCACACCAGAAATATTCCTTCCCTTCCTCTACGTCCGTGGCAAACGGGGCCTTTTGCGCAATCCTCACGTCATTACTCATGCTATGTCTCCTACCGATGGCTGAAAGAATTATTGGTCTACGGTCACCATTCGACCGCCGGGCCGACGGGGACGATTCCCGAAGGATTAAGTGCCCGAATCGAGTAGTACCCCGTCTTGATGTGATCGAGGTCGACCGTACCGGCGATCCCCGGAAGGTCGTAGATCCGTCGTATGTACTCGCTGATATTTGGATAGTCGCTCACCCGCCGGAGGTTCGTCTTGAACAGACCATAGTAGGCCGAGTCGAATCGAACCAGCGTGACGAAAACGCGCACGTCGGCCTCGGTCAATCGGTTCCCGACAAGGAAATCCTGTCCATCGAGCCGCCGTTCGATGAAATCCAGGCTGTCGAACACGTCGTGCACGGCCTTGTCGTACGCGATCTGTGTAGTGGCGAACCCAGCACGGTATACGCCGTTGTTGAACCGGTAGTAAAGACGCTCGTTGAGAGCGTCGATCTCGGCCTGCAGAGCGGGCGGGTACAGGTCCAGATCGTTGGCCGCCACCGCCCCAAATGCACCGTTCAACATACGAATGATTTCTGAAGACTCGTTGCTGACAATGGTTTCACGCTGCTTGTCCCAAAGTACCGGCACCGTGATCTGCCCCGTATAGTCCGGCTTCGCACGCAAATAAAGCTCATAGAGGTACCGAGCCCCATAGTGCGGGTCGGCTTGAGAACCCATCAGCGCATCGGCATCACCACCAAAGCGCCACACCTTTTCGGTGAGCCGGGGGTCGAGTACGGTCACCGAAACGACATCCTGCAATCCCTTGAGCGCGCGTACCATAAGGGTCCGTGAAGCCCAAGGGCAGATCAACGCCACGTAGAGATGGTATCGACCCGGCTCGGCAACAAAGCCTCCTTCGCCGCTTGGCCCCGGCCTTCCATCTGCCGTGATCCAGTTACGGAACCCAGCATCCTCGCGTACAAAGCCACCCTCTTCATCCGTGTCATGCACAGGCTGGAAGTCTTGTGCCCATTGTCCATTGATCAACATTGGCTTTTCTCTCCTAATTCGGGATTGCGATCAGCCCCGGTTCAGGGGCTGATCACCTTGCTCGTTTATCGGTCGATCACGCGGTGGCGCCGACGACAGCCACTTGCGCACCTTTGCGGCCAAATATGCTGCTCAGGCTGAGAGCACCGTTGCCCAACAGTGCTTGGGCAATGGAGGCCACAATGAGAAAAGCCGAGTATTCCCAACCACCGTGTTCATTGGTGTAGAGCCAACCATTGGCGCCGTGGACGAGGACGATGCTGCCGACAAGCACCGGCAGAAGCGCCAGCGATACCGCGCGGGTCCGAACACCGAGCACCAACAACACGCCCCCGATCAACTCGGCACCCATGGTCGGATAGGCAAACCAGCCGGGCACGCCCAGCGACTCGAAGAAACCCACCGTGCCAGCGGGAGTGAACACGAGGACCTTCAGTAATCCGTGGGCGATAAACATGATGCCAAGCGCCGTGCGGAGCAGCAGTGCGGCATAAGCGGTCGATTGAGTCATTTCAGTTCTCCTGGGAATGTTTGCTTGCTGTGGGGGGAAGTATTTGCCCCAGGGACAACAGAAACAATACGGCATTCCGTTGATATACTGTTTCCATAACGTGAACAAAAGAACCGGACTATGGATAAATTGGGCTGTATGCGGGCATTCGTGGCCGTGGTCGAGGCCGGTGGCTTTTCCGAGGCCGCACGCCGCATGGACGTGTCGAAGGCCATGATCAGCAAGCAGGTGGCAAAACTCGAAACCGACCTTGGCGTTCGCCTCCTGCATCGCACCACCCGGCGGGTGAATGCGACAAGCACCGGGCAGGCCTATTTCGCGCAGTGCCAGCCTCTCCTCGCAGAGCTGGATGAACTGGACGCAGCCATACATGCGAACACCGCTGAACCCAAAGGTGAACTTCGGGTGGCCGCACCGATTTCATTTGCTGAACTGCATCTGATGCGCCCTGTGTCGGATTTTTCCCACCGCTATCCCAAGGTACGACTGAACCTGATCCTGAGTGATCGCTTTGTGGACCTGGTGGATGAGAGGATCGATGTGGCTATTCGCATCGGGGACTTGGAAGACTCATCGCTGGTTGCCCGCAAGCTTGGCACAACCTCTTTGCTGGCTTGTGCGGCGCCGGCTTATCTCGAAGGGCACGGCGAACCAACCAACCCGCAGCAGCTGGCGGATCATCTCTGCGTGGTCGACAGTAATCACCCGACCGGCACCCGTTTGACTTTGCGCGACGGGGATAATGACATCACGATCGATGTGCCAGCCAAGGTAGTGGTCAACAGCGCGCGCGCTGCCAGAGAACTGGCCCTGCTGGGCGCAGGAATCTGCTATCTGCCTTCGTTTGCAATTGCGGACGACATTGCGCAAGGACGGCTGCGGCGGTTGCTGTCTGACCACAAGTCAACGCCCTTGGGCATCTATGCCGTCTATCCCCATCGCCGACACTTGTCTGCCAAGGTCCGGCTCTTCATCGAGCACTTGGCCGAACATTGTAAAAACCTTTGCGTTTGAGGTTTTGCCGGGAGGCGATGCTCGTTCGGCGTGTTGATTGGTTGGCTATAAACCAGAAGTCGGAACCAGCCCCCCCGCCGAGTTGCTTGCTTCAGACTTCAGACCGCCGCGAAAATCGAAGCGAATTCAAATCTCTCCCCGCGCACACCTAACACCCTGATTTGCGCAACCCTTTGGTTTTGCCCGAAACTTAACGTCTTCATTTCTAGCACTTTTGGAAGGATAACCCCTTGAGCCACCGCCCCAGGAAAAGGTTCGGCCAGAAGTGTTGCCCGGTGTGGTTTTCCTGCGGATTTTGCGGAGTTAGAGAAGTAGGAATTGGTGCTGTCGACGATTTCGCCGACATCCAATCGATGCAGGCATTGACACACCTCGCATAGATGCGGACAGCGCAGTGCGAGTTCATATCCCGTTGTCTTCCGCCCAGTCTTTGAGTTGCTCCAGCACAGTCAGCGACGATCGACCGAACTCAGTGATCTCGTAGGCAACGGCGATAGGTCTGGTGCTCAATACCTTTCGCTTTACCAGGCCGATATCTTCCATCTCCTTGAGGCGCTGCGTAACCATCTTCTTGCTCGCGCCACCAAGCTGACGGGCGAGATCGTTGAAACGGACAGGGCCGTCCTGCAGATGCCACAGGATCGAGCCCTTCCACTTGCCACCGATGATGCGCATACCGCGCTCGATGGCGCAGGGTTCGGTACAGGCGTTGACTACGGCCTTCCGACCGTTGGGCCTGAGTTCCACGCGTGCCTTGACTGCCTTCATGGTTACTAAAAGTATACTGGTTGACGTTGGTTTCTTAGCGTAACACCATCACAGCATGCTTTCACCAAAGGGAACCGAACCGATGTCGAACATACTGATTATCAACGCCCACGAGTACTACCCGTTCTCCGAAGGCCGGCTGAACCGCACTCTCGCGGAAAAAGCGGCGCAGACCTTTGCGGCCAACGGGCACGCGGTAAAGAGCACGACGATGCAGGACGACTACGATGTCGCCACGGAGCTGGAAAAGCACCAGTGGGCCGACGTCATCCTGCTGCAGACGCCGGTCAACTGGATGGGCGTGCCCTGGTCGTTCAAGAAGTATATGGATACCGTCTATTCCGCCGGCATGGACGGCACCCTGTGCGACGGCGATGGGCGCACCCGCAGTGATCCCACCAGGCAGTACGGATCCGGCGGAACTCTGGTCAAGAAGAAATACATGCTCTCGCTGACCTTCAATGCGCCCAAAGAAGCCTTCAACGATCCCGAGCAGTACCTGTTCCAAGGCAGGTCCGTGGACGATCTGCTGTTCCCGATGCACATGAACTTCCGCTTCTTCGGCATGGAGCCGCTTGAGACGTTCGCCTGCCACGATGTCATGAAGAACCCGGACATCGACAACGACCTGATTCGGTTCGAAGCACACCTCAACAAGCATTTTTCGGGAGTCGGCCGCGATGAGCAAAAAGTACAACGTGCACTGTGACTGCGGGGCGGTCGAGGTCGAAATGACCGGCACCCCCAGGGTGCATGCCTTTTGCCACTGCGAGGACTGCCGTGCCCTGCTCGACGTGCCCTATCACTCGGTCACCGCTTGGGATGCGGATAAGGTCCACATCACGTCGGGCGCCGAGGATACGATCGAGTACAACTATCCGAAGTTGGAGATGACCCGCGTGTTCTGCAAACACTGCGGTGAGACGCTGTTCAACACCAACGCGATGGGTTGGCGACTGGTATCGCAACTCCTCATCCGCAAGTGCAACAACGACGAACTACCAGAGGAGTTCGAGTCCAACGCGCATTTCTACTACGACCGTCGGATCGTCGATATCGATGACCAACTACCAAAGAGTTAGGCACGTAGTGAAAAACGCTCAGGCACAGACAAAGGGCCGGTTGAAATTCTATTGCGCGTGGTACTGCCCGTTCGCACAGCGCGCATGGATGGCACAACTGCACAAGGAACTCGACTTCGAGTACATCGAGGTCGATCCCTACCGTGAATCGACCTGGTGGCTGAGGATCTCGCGCAAACGGGCCAAGGTCCCCGTGATCGTCTCCCCGCCCGGCAATACGAACGGGCCGACCACCGTGATCGACTCAACCCGGATCCTAGAGTACCTCGAAGATAGGGTGCCCGAGCACAATCCACTCTATCCGGGTGACGAGAACGCCCGCGCCGAGCTGCGCTTCTGGGGCGACCATATCAATGAGCGGATCGTCCCTTACCTGTACCGCTTTCTTGAAGCGCATGAACCCGGCGAGTACCGGGACGACTCGCGGAAAGCGCTGTTGGAAGGCCTGGAGGAGCTGGCCGAAGCGATGTCGCCGGACGGCTCCTACTTCAGCGGTGCCGCCCTGACCGCGGTCGACATCCTGTTGGTGCCGTTCGCCTATCGGATCGATGCCCTGCTCGGTCACTACCGCGACTTCGCGCTGCCCACATCCGGGAAGACCTGGCCCCGCTATCAACGCTGGTACGACAACATGCGCAATACGCCACTGTTCCAGCGCACCCTGACCGATCCGGACCACTATCGGCAACGCCTGATTGAACACTACCTGCCCTATAGCCAGGGCAAGGGGCAACAGGACGTCACAGAGGTCCCGTAGAAAGGCGTGACAAAGCAAATCGAATCAAATACGGAAACAACCCAAATGGATAACCGGCAGCATGTGGATGAGGTATCAAACACGATACGTCGGATCCTGGTCCTGCTCGCCCACCCATCACTCGACCGTTCGGAAGTGAATCGACCCATGGCGGAAGCGATCGATGGACTCGACGGTGTCACGCTGATCGACCTGTATGCCGAGTACCCGGACTTTCAGATCGACATCGACCGCGAACAGGCCCAATTGCTCGCGCACGATGTCGTCGTGTTTCAGCATCCGCTGTACTGGTATTCGACGCCAGCCATCCTGAAGGAATGGCAAGACCTGGTGCTGGAGCACGGCTTTGCCTATGGCACGGAAGGCACCGCGTTGCATGGCAAGATCTTCTTCAACGCGCTGACCGCAGGCGGCCTCGAGGCCGCTTATTGTGCCGAAGGCTACAACCACTTCACGATCCGCGAACTCCTGCACCCGATCGAGCAGACGGCGATGTTGTGCGGCATGACCTATCTGCCACCCTTCGCATTGTTCGGTTCGCGCACTGCGGTTGACGAAGGCCGCATCGATCGCCACATCGTTGACTGGGTCCGGCTGCTCGAGGCCGTCCGTGACAACCGCATCGATATCGCAGGTGCACAAAGTCTGCCTCAGCTCAACAGCGTGCTGAGCCAGGTGTCAGAGGAGAACTGAACCATGGGCGGACTGCTGTTTCAGGCCTTTATCTATCTTTGTGCCGCCGTCATCGCGGTGCCGATCGCCAAACGGCTTGGTTTGGGCTCTGTGCTCGGCTACCTGCTCGCCGGCATCGTCATTGGCCCAATGATCGGGCTCGTCGGATCGGAGACCCGCGAGATTCAGCACTTCGCCGAGTTCGGCGTCGTGATGATGTTGTTCCTGGTCGGTCTCGAACTGCAGCCGAGGATGCTGTGGCAGATGCGCAACCGGCTGCTCGGGCTCGGTGGCCTGCAGGTTGCAATTTCGGCCGGATTGATTATGGCAGCCGCCATGCTGTTGGGACTTACCTGGAGCATCGCACTGGCCATCGGCCTGATCTTTTCGCTGTCGTCGACGGCGATCGTGCTGCAGACGCTGAACGAGAAGGGCCTGACCAAGACCGAGGGCGGTCGTGCGAGTTTCTCGGTGCTGCTGTTCCAGGACATCGCGGTGATCCCGATGCTCGCGCTGATCCCGTTGCTCGCAATGCCCGACCTGACAGGTAGTGCGGAAACAGTTGCTGGACACGGCGCAGACGGTGGCCATCACGAAAGCATGAGCCTGGTTGCGGGCCTGCCCGGGTGGGCGCATGCGCTGGTCGTGCTCGGTGCGGTGGCCATTGTGCTGGTCGGCGGCCATTTCCTGTCGAGGCCGCTGTTCCGCTTCATCGCCGCGTCGCGCCTGCGTGAGATCTTCACCGCCAGCGCGCTGTTGCTGGTGATCGGTATCGCGCTGCTGATGACCCTGGCCGACCTGTCGCCGGCGCTGGGCACCTTCCTCGCCGGGGTTGTACTGGCCAACAGTGAGTTCCGCCACGAGCTCGAATCCGACATCGAACCCTTCAAGGGCCTGCTGCTCGGCCTGTTCTTCATCACCGTGGGTGCCGGCATTGACTTTGGGATACTGTTCGGCGACTTCGCGACCATCATCGGGCTCACACTCGGCGTCATCGCCGTCAAAGGTGTGGTGCTGTACGCCCTCGCCCGGCTGTTTCGTCTGAAAGGTGCGCACCGCTGGCTGTTCACCCTGGGCCTGGCCCAGGCCGGTGAGTTCGGCTTCGTGTTGCTGAGCTTCAGCCTGCAGAACAACGTGATTCCAGCGGACCTGGCCGCAACCCTGTCGCTGGTCGTGGCGCTGTCGATGTTGCTGACACCCGGCCTGTTCATTCTGTACGACCGTTTCGTGCTGTCACGCCCGACCGACAGCGGCGACCACCCCGGCGACGAGATCGACGAGGCCGGGACCGTCATCATCGCCGGCAGTGGGCGCTTCGGCCAGATCGTCAACCGCCTGCTCGTCGCCAGCGGGGTCAAGACGGTAGTACTCGATCACGAGGTCGCGATGATCGATATGCTGGGCAAGTTCGGCGTGAAGAGTTACTACGGCGACGCGACGCGTCCCGACCTTTTGCATGCCGCAGGCATCGAGTCCGCCAAGGCGATCGTCATCGCGATCGACGACAAGGAACGCGCGGTCGAGATGGTCGAGCACGTCAAGCGACACCACCCTTATGTTACGACACTGGCGCGCGCCTACGACGTGGGTCACCTGTACCTGCTGAACAAGGCCGGGGTCGATATCGCCGTCCGCGAACTGTTCGATGCGTCGCTGGAGATCGGCAAGGAGGCGCTCAAGGTCGTCGGCATGCACCCGTTCAAGGTGGAGAAGATGTCGCAGGCATTTCGCCGCCACGACTTCGCCGGTCTCGACACCCTGTACGAGGTATGGGATGCGGACACCGCAATGTCGAGCAACAAGGCCTACCTGGCACGTGCCCGCGAACACAGTGCAACACTGCAGGAATTGATGGAGACCGACCGCCTACAACTGCACGACCGCTCCGAGCGCGGCTGGACCCCGCCACCGAAACACTATGCCGAGAAGCTGGGCAACTGACGATGCCGGTCGAAACGCACAATCCGTTGATCGAATCGATCCTTTCGGACTGGCGGGAGCGGATCGGCGACGACTATGCCGGTTATCGAGGGCACGTCTACCGGATGTTCAACTACTGCCTGGCCCTGCATCCCGCGTCGGATCAGGAGAAGACCAAGCTGGCCATTGCCGCCTGCTTTCACGACATCGGTCTGTGGTCGGACCACACCGTCGACTACCTCGCCCCATCGGTCGCTCAGGCGGAGAGCTATCTGGCAGAAACAGGGCGAGAGGCCTGGTCCGAAGAGATCGGCCTGATGATCGAGTGGCACCACAAGGTCCGGCCGTACCGAGACCGGCAGTTCCCGCTGGTCGAGGTCTTCCGCAAGGGCGATCTGGTCGATTTCTCGCTCGGCTTCTTCAAATGCGGATTGCCGAAAAGCCTGGTCAAAGAGGTCAAGGCGGCGATTCCGAACGCCGGCTTTCATCGCTTCCTGATTGAGGGTGCTAAGGATTGGTTCGCAAAACACCCGTTAAGCCCGCCACCGTTTATCAGATGGTGAAAAAACGACCGCCGCGAAAATCGAAGCGACCCACTCGCTTCCCCCACGCAAACCTAACCGCCTGATTTGCGCAGCCCTTTGGTTTCAACCGACAATTAACGCATTCATTTCTCAGACTTTTGGAAGGCTAAGCCCTTGAGCCACCGTCCCAGGAAAAGGTTCGGCCAGAACTTCCTTCACGATCCAGGCACGATTGCCAAGATTATCGCGGCTATCGCGCCTCAACGCGACGATCACCTGGTGGAGATCGGTCCCGGCCAAGGTGCAATCACCGCCGGGTTGCTGGAGAACGCGGGGAGCCTGGACGCGATCGAACTCGATCGCGATTTGCTCGCGGCGCTGCAACAGCGCTTCGGCGAGCACGGCGGATTCCGCCTGCACAACGCCGACGCGTTGAAGTTCGACCTATGCAGCCTGGCCGCATCGACTCAGCCGCTGCGTGTTTGCGGCAACCTGCCCTATAACGTCTCCACCCCTTTGCTGTTTCGCTTTCTCGACCAGTCGGCCTGTATCCGCGACATGCATTTCATGCTGCAGAAAGAGGTCGTGGATCGCATGGCGGCGACCGCGGGTAGCAAAGTGTACGGCCGACTTTCGGTCATGTTGCAGGTACGCTGTGAGGTCACAGCGCTGTTCACCATCGGTCCGGGCGCGTTCCAACCGGCGCCCAAGGTGCATTCCGCCTTCGTCAGGCTTGAGCCGTATGAGGTTTCTCCCTGGCCGGTCACCGACCGTGATCTGCTGGCCAAAATCGTGATGCAGGCCTTTTCGCAACGGCGCAAGACGCTGCGCAACGCCTTGCAGGGCACGATCGACCCGCGGCTATTCGAAGCGGAAGGCATCGACCCCGGCGCTCGGGCCGAGCAACTGGCGCCGGCCGATTTTGTCGCACTGGCCAACGCCGCTTGCAAATCGCCCGTATTGCCCCGACATTGAATCTTTGAAGGGGAAGTAAACAGCAAGAGCCAATGGCAGAAGAAGAACAGGTCGAAGTCATATCCGAGGGGCAACCGCTGGCACGCGCCAACGATGTCCTGCCCCAAATTATCCACATCCTTCCGGTGGCCGCCCGCCCATTCTTCCCCGGGCAGGGCGTGCCGCTGCTGATGGACGCGGAACCCTGGCGCGAGACGCTGAAGGCGATTGATCAAACCGAACACCATTTGGTCGGATTGCTGCTGACCAGAGGCGACGAGGCAGAGACCGCGCTTCCGGATGAGTTTTATTCCGTCGGCACTGTGTGTCGAGTACACCGCGTGCACGAGACGGACAGCAAACTGCAGGTCCTGGTGGAGTGCGTGCAACGGTTTCGCCTCGAAAAGCTGCTGTCGGAGAGCGCCCCTTTCAGCGCCCGGGTGCATTACGAGCACGAGTATTCCGGTCGCCCGGACGACCAGATCAAGGCCTACGCATTGGCGATCATCAACACCATCAAGGAGCTGCTGCCGTTAAACCCGCTGTACCAGGAGGAGCTGAAAGCATTTCTGGATCGATTCGGGCCCGACGACCCTTCGCACCTGGCCGATTTCGCCGCCAGCCTGACCAGTTCGGACAAGGAAGATCTGCAGGCCGTGTTGGAGGCATTCGACCTGCTGCCGCGTATGGAGCGGGTTCTGGTGTTGCTCAGCAAAGAGCTGGAACTGGCCAAGGCCCAGCAGAAAATCCGGACGTCGGTGGAAGAACGCATGGAGGCGCAGCAGCGCGATTTCTTTCTGCGCGAGCAGCTCAAGGCGATACAGAAGGAACTCGGCATCGCCAAGGACGACCGCGAGGCGGAAATCGATACCTTCAAGGACCGCTTGGGCGAACTCAAGCTGACCGAGGAGGCGCAACTGCGGGTCGATGAGGAGACGAACAAGCTTTCCATGCTCGAGACCGGTTCGCCGGAATTCGCGGTGACGCGCAACTACCTGGATTGGATCACGGTGCTGCCTTGGGGCAAACACTCCAAGGACAACCTCGATATCGGCCGCGCCCGCAAGATCCTGGACCGCGATCACTACGGCCTGGACGACGTGAAAAAACGCATTCTGGAATTTCTGGCCGTGGGCATCATGAAGGGCGAGATCAGCGGCTCGATCATCCTGCTGGTCGGTCCGCCCGGCGTGGGCAAGACATCGATCGGGCGATCGATTGCCGACGCCCTGGGACGCCAGTTCTACCGTTTTTCAATCGGCGGGATGCGCGACGAGGCCGAGATCAAGGGCCACCGGCGCACCTATATCGGTGCGATGCCCGGCAAGTTCATCCAGGCCATGAAAGCCGCGGGAACGCAGAACCCGGTGGTGATGCTGGATGAAATCGACAAGGTCGGCGCCAGTTATCACGGTGACCCGGCTTCAGCCCTGCTCGAGGTGCTGGACCCCGAGCAGAACGTAGACTTCATGGATCACTACCTGGACCTGCGCTTCGACCTGTCCAAGGTGCTGTTCATTGCCACGGCCAATCAGCTCGATACCATCCCGGGACCACTGTTGGACCGCATGGAGGTCATCTCCCTGTCCGGCTACATCGCCGAGGAGAAACTGCAGATCGCGCGCCGTTACCTGTTGCCCCGGCAGATTGAGCGCGCCGGTCTGAAGAAGTCGCAGCTCAAGATCAACGCCGCCACGCTGCGCGCGCTGATCGACGGCTATGCGCGCGATGCCGGCGTGCGGCGGCTGGAGAAACAACTGGGCAAAATCGTCCGCAAGGTGGTAGTAAAGATACTCGACGGCGAATCCACGCCGATCAAAGTCACCGCCGACCAACTGGCCGACTATCTCGGCAGCGCGGTGTTCAAGGACGAACGCTCACTGGGCGGCCCCGGCGTGGTCACGGGGCTGGCCTGGACGGCCATGGGCGGCGCCACCTTGAGCATTGAAGCCGCCAAGTCGCACGGCTTCAGCCGCGGCTTCAAATTGACCGGACAACTCGGCGAAGTGATGCGCGAGTCGGCGGAGATCGCGTACAGCTTTCTCGTCGGGCACGCCAAGGAGTTCGGCGCCGACCCGAAGTTTTTCGAGGAAGCGTTCATCCATCTGCACGTTCCGGCCGGCGCAACCCCCAAAGACGGCCCGTCCGCCGGTATTACCATGGCATCCGCCCTGCTGTCGCTGGCTCGAAACCAACCGATACGACCGATTGCCATGACCGGGGAGATTACCTTGACAGGCCACGTTTTTCCGGTCGGCGGAATTCGCGAAAAGGTGATCGCGGCCAAGCGCGCCGGGATCAAGGAACTGATTCTGCCGGAAGAAAACCGCGGTGACTTCGAAGAGATTCCCCAGCATATACGCCGCGGCATCAAGGTGCACTTCGCAAGTCTGTTCGCCGATGTGCTGCCGTATCTGTTCGGTCGGAAAAGATGAGGCGGACATGCGGGTGAATGCGGCGCGGAGTCAGCGATTGCGAGCCGGTGGCCTTCGGGTGTTGATGCTCGTTGACGGATTTTGAGCTACTCGCGCTGGACGCGTTCAACTTTCTTCCAGACAGTCCATCAGGGAGGTGCGCCAGTCGGGAAGTCTGATGCCGAACTGCGCCTCTGCCTTGCTGCAGTCGAGCCGGGAGTTCAGCGGACGATTGACGGCGGACGGATAGCCGGCGGTGGACACCGGTTGTACCTTGCAGTTGTACTCACGCAGCTCGCACAAAGCCTGGGCGAAACCATACCAGCTGGTCGCGCCCCCGGCGGTCAGGTGGTAAACGCCGCGCTGTGCGGCCAGGTCGGCTTGACCCCGCAATACCTGGCCGACGATCTGGGCCGTGGCCTCGGCAAGCGCCCGACACCACACAGGCGCACCGATCTGATCGTCGATCACCTGAACTTCGTCGCGTTCCGCGAGCAGTTCCTGCATGGCGTGCAGAAAATTGGGACGGCGAGTGCCGTACAACCAGCTTGCGCGCAAGATGACCACATCAGCGCCCGAAGCCAGCAAGGCGTTGTCGCCGGCCAGCTTGGTGCGTCCGTACGCATTCAACGGGTTGGGTGGTTCGTCTTCGGCGTAGAGTGCTTGTTTGCTGCCGTCGTAGACGTAGTCCGTAGAATAGTGAACGACGGGTGCACCGTGCTGCGCCGCCCACTGCCCGATCACCGCGGGCGCCTCGGCGTTGATGCGCAGCGCCAGGTCCTCCTCGTTCTCAGCACGCTCGACATCGGTGTATGCGGCGGCGTTGACCACGATGCCGGGGTTCAGTTTGTCGAGCAGCAGGCGCAGGCGGTCGAGATCCGCCAGATCGGTCAGCGCGTCCACCCTGCCCTCTCGATCCACGGCAATCACACGACCTAAGGGGGCCAGCGTACGACGCAGTTCCCAGCCGACCTGGCCATTGCTGCCCAGGATCAGTTGGGGTCGATCGGATTCTCGCATGTCAATCTCGTTTTGTGGCGCGACAGGTCCGCCTCTTTAGCAGCCGGCACTCGCTCGCGCGCGACGCGCCGGACTGTGCGCGATCCGGCACCGGCGCACGACGCGTCGGCCGTGACTTAAGTCAGAACGGTATATCGTCTTCGAAGCCCTCGTCGGCTCCCGAGGGCGCGGACGAGGGTTTTGCGGCGGGACGCGGTGCGCCACCCGAGGACGCCGGCGCACCGCCGTATTCGGCGCTGCCCCCGCCGCGGGAATCCAGCATCTGCATTTCATCCGCGACCACTTCCGTCGTGTAACGGTCCTGGCCTTGTTGATCCTGCCACTTGCGGGTCTGCAAGCGGCCTTCAAGATAGACCTTGGAGCCCTTTTTCAGATACTCACCCGCAATCTCGGCCAGGCGGCGAAACATGACGACACGATGCCATTCGGTCTTCTCCTGGCTCTCCCCGGTTTCCTTGTCTTTCCAGGTTTCCGAGGTTGCCACGGTAATATTGCAGACGGCGCCACCGTTCGGCATATACCGCACTTCAGGATCCTTCCCCAGGTTGCCAATCAGGATGACTTTGTTGATACCTCTACTTGCCATGCTTCGAATCTCCTCAAAAATAAGCACTTCCCTGCGCGATCTGCCCCGGCTTCGTGGGCGGAAACCGTCCCGGAGCGAGATCGGGGTCAGCAGAAACTAAACGATTGAATGGGTCGATCAGCGGTTTAGGGCCAAGCAAACCACCGGCGTGCGGCTGCCCGTCACGCCACGCTCTTGCGATTCTACCCGCAGGACCGGGCGACCGCACGGCCGTATCCATACCGGCGCAACCGATGCGCCGCGCCCTGAGCCGCAGGGTCCTGCGATCGCGCACCGCGCCGGCAGGCAAAGTTCTTGAAAAATCTGACAATCGACGCTCATCTGACCTGCCCCATTCGACCGCGCTCATACCGACGGGCCCGGCGCACCGACCTCACCCCAGCGACGCCTCGGGGCTGATGTCCGGCGCCAGCACCGCGTCCAGCGCGGACCGCTGCAACCCGCTGCGGTCCACTTTCAGATAGGCGACGCCGTCCTCGGGAACGACGACCGCTTCGATAACGCCCGGTACGGCCAGCAGTTGCGCGGTCAGTTCATCGACCTGGTCAAGGTCGGTACCGCTAAGCCCGCGCAACTCGCTGCTGAGTTGCCGGGGAGGACGCATACCCGCGGCCACGGCCAGCCAGACGAACGCGCCCACCGCGGATACCAGAAAGACGGCCTCCAAGCCAAACGCGTGATGCGCCCATCCGCCGAACGCGCCCCCGACGAAGGCGCCGAGAAACTGGGACGTGGAATAGATGCCCATGGCGGAACCTTTGGCATCGGCGGGCGCGAACTTCGATACCAGCGACGGCAGACTCGCTTCGAGCAGATTGACTGCCGTGAAAAACACCCATAACAGAAGACCCAGCGCCCATAGCCCGCTGGCGCCGAGGTACAGTCCGAGCACGGACAGGCCCAGCACGCCAATGGCGCCGAGAAACACCGGCTTCATCCTTCCATGGCGCTCCGCGAGCACGATAAACGGCACCATGACCAGCAGTGACAGCGCCAGCACCGGCAGATAAAACAACGAGTGATCCTGCGGCGCCAGCCCCGCGTCACGCAATTTCAACGGAAACGCAAGAAACAGCGACGTCATCATCAAGTGCAGGGAGAAAATACCCCAGTCCAACCGCAACAACTGCGGATCCATGGCCACCCGGCGCAACAAGGCCGGCACGGGCTCGGTATCACGGTGAAAGCGCTGCTTGCGCGGCGTGGGCACGACCAACACCAGCAATACGATACCGGACAGCGCGGCGGCCAAGGTGAACCAGAATATCCCGGATATCCCGACCCATTCGCCCAACAAAGGCCCCATGATCAACGCCAGCGCAAACGACAGCCCGATGGTCGCGCCGATCATCGCCATCGCTTTGGTGCGCTGGGATTCACGGGTCAGATCGGCCGCCAATGCCATCACCGCGGCGGAAATCGCCCCGCTGCCCTGAATGGCCCGCCCCACGATGATCCAGTGGATATCGTCGGCCGTCGCCGCGATCACGCTCCCTGCAGCGAACAGCAGCAGCCCCGTGACGATGACCGGCTTTCGTCCGATCCGATCGGACAACATGCCGAAGGGAATTTGCAGCAACGCCTGGGTAAGGCCGTATATGCCGATTGCCAACCCGACCAGGATCGGCGTGGCGCCGCTCAAGTCCTGCGCGTAGAGGGCGAACACGGGTAGGATCAGGAACAACCCGATCATTCTGAACCCGTAAATTCCCGCCAACCCGAACGCAGCACGGCGCTCGGTCGATGACATCGGCAGTGTCTTGTCGCTTTCGTTTCTCAAGCTGAGCCCGCAACGGCTGGAATCAAAGAACGCCTATTGTAAACGACCTGGATGGTCGTGGCGGCTCACGACGCGCGTGGATTATACTGTGACGTTACTTCAGGTTAATGGATTTCGTATGGCCCCGACGAACCAAACGGGCCGCTACCGGTATGCGCGTCGCCCAACGGCTAACCGCTGGACGCCCCCGATAGACGGCCAACCCCATGGATAAGATTCAGATTCGGGGCGCCCGGACGCACAACCTCAAGAACATCGACATCGATCTGCCCAGAGACAAGCTGATCGTGATCACCGGCCTGTCGGGCTCCGGCAAGTCGTCGCTGGCGTTCGATACCATCTACGCCGAAGGCCAGCGGCGTTACGTCGAATCGTTGTCGGCGTACGCCCGGCAGTTCCTGTCGATCATGGAAAAGCCCGACATCGATCACATTGAGGGGCTCTCGCCGGCCATCTCCATCGAACAGAAATCGACCAGCCACAATCCCCGTTCAACCGTTGGCACCATTACCGAAATCTACGATTATCTACGCCTGCTGTTCGCCCGCACCGGAACGCCGCGCTGCCCCGAGCACACCGAACCGCTGGAAGCACAGACGGTGTCGCAGATGGTTGACAAGGTCCTCGAACTGCCGGAGGGCACCCGGCTGTTGCTGTTGGCCCCGGTCATCTCGGAACGCAAGGGGGAATACCACAAACTGCTGGGCGAACTGCACGCACAAGGGTATATCCGGGCCCGTATCGACGGCGAGGTCATCGATCTGGACGACCCGCCCGATTTGGAACTGCACCGTAAACATTCGATCGAGGTGGTCGTCGACCGCTTCAAGGTACGGGCGGACCTGCAGCTACGCCTCGCCGAATCTTTCGAAACGGCCCTGGCGCTCGCCAACGGGGTGGCGCGGATCGCGTTTATGGACGGTTCGCGGTCGGAGCTGACCTTCTCTGCCCGGTTCGCCTGCCCGGTCTGCGGCTACAGCATTCCCGAACTCGAACCGCGTCTGTTCTCGTTCAATAACCCGGTGGGCGCCTGCACCACCTGCGACGGCCTGGGCGTCGAGCAGTTCTTCGACGTCGGCAAGGTCGTAGGCCATCCGGAGCTGTCGCTGGCAGCGGGTGCGGTCAGAGGCTGGGACCGGCGCAACGCCTACTACTTTCAGATGCTGCGCAGCCTTGCCGAACACCTGCGATTCGACCCGGAAACACCCTGGCAGGAGTTGGACGAAACGACCCGCGACGTCGTTCTGTACGGCAGCGACGAGCCCATCGCATTCACCTATGCCAACGACCGGGGGAAGTCGGCCAACAAGGTTCATCCGTTCGAGGGCGTTATCAGCAACATGGAGCGCCGCTACCGGGAGACCGAGTCGACGGCGGTACGCGAGGAACTGGCGCGCTATCTGTCCACCCAGCCGTGCCCCCAGTGCGGCGGCACCCGGCTCAACCAGGCCGCACGCCACGTGTACGTTGCCGAGCGCAACCTGCCGTCGCTCACGCAGCTCGCCATCGAGCAGTGTCTGGCGTTCTTCCACGCCCTCGAACTGCCGGGTAAGCGCGGCCAGATTGCCGAGAAGATCGTCAAGGAAATCTGCTCGCGCCTGCAGTTCCTGGTCAACGTCGGATTGAATTATCTCACCCTGGAACGCAGCGCCGACACCTTGTCGGGGGGCGAAGCACAGCGCATTCGACTCGCCAGCCAAATCGGCGCCGGGTTGGTCGGGGTGATGTATGTGTTGGACGAACCGTCGATCGGCCTGCATCAACGCGACAACGAGCGGCTGCTGGCGACGCTCAATCACCTCCGCGACCTGGGTAACACGGTCATCGTCGTCGAACACGATGAGGAGGCGATCCGCTGCGCCGATCACGTGGTGGATATCGGACCCGGTGCAGGGGTGCACGGCGGCCGCATCGTGGCGCAGGGTAGCGCGAACGATATTGCCGCCTGCGAGGAATCGATCACCGGACGGTATCTGGCCGGGAAAGCCTACATCCCGGTCCCCGCCAAGCGGCGCTCGTTCAACAAGAAAGCCGTATTGAAGCTGCACGGCGCCACGGGCAACAACCTGCAAAACGTCAACCTGGCAATACCCGCCGGGCTGTTCGTCTGCGTGACCGGCGTATCGGGTTCGGGGAAGTCGACGCTGATCAACGATACCCTGTACCCGCTGGCGGCCAACACGCTGAACGGCGCCAGCCAGACGATTGCACCGCATAAGCGCGTTTCCGGATTGCGGCATTTCGACAAGGTCGTCGATATCGATCAGTCACCGATCGGCCGCACACCTCGCTCCAACCCCGCCACCTACACCGGACTGTTTACCCCCATACGCGACTTGTTCGCCAACGTGCCGGAGGCCCGCGCCCGCGGTTACGGCCCGGGCCGATTCAGTTTCAACGTCAAAGGCGGCCGCTGCGAGGCGTGCAAAGGCGACGGAGTGATTCGTGTGGAAATGCATTTCCTGCCGGACGTGTACGTCTCCTGCGACGTGTGCAAAGGACGACGCTACAACCGGGAAACGCTGGAGATTGAGTACAAAGGACGGTCGATCGATAAGGTGCTGGCGATGACGGTGGAGGAAGCCCTGCCCTTTTTCGACGCCGTTCCGGTTATCCGCAGAAAACTGGAGACCCTGATGGACGTCGGCCTTTCCTATGTTCAGCTTGGCCAGAACGCAACGACGCTGTCCGGCGGGGAGGCACAGCGGGTCAAACTGTCGCGCGAACTGTCACGGCGTGAAACCGGCAATACATTGTATATCCTTGATGAGCCCACGACCGGTCTGCACTTTCACGATGTGCAGCAATTGCTGGCGGTGCTGCACCGTTTGTGCGATCACGGCAATACCGTGGTCGTCATCGAGCACAACCTGGATGTCATTAAGACCGCGGACTGGGTCGTGGACCTGGGGCCCGAGGGCGGCGACGGCGGCGGCCGGATCATCGCAACCGGCACCCCCGAAGCGGTGGCGGCGGCGCCGGATTCCCATACTGGAAGGTTTCTCGACCGCGTGTTGAACGTTAAACGACACTGAAGGGGCCGGGTACCTTAACGGCCGACCACCGACACCGAGTCTCCTATCGCCAGACCCAGCTGGGTCGCCGCATTGCCTTGGTTCACCGCTATCTCTATCAGGCCGAACGAATTCTCGTACCAGAACGGTGCGCCGGGGGCCACTTCGCTGAACACCCGCGCATACGGTATTTTTCGGGCGCCACACAGCAGCACGGAGGCGGCGGAAATCTGTCCGGCGCGTATGCCGGTGACCGCATTGCCGAATTGATCGATAAAGATCAGCCGAAGTTCATCAGGCGGCCATGCTGCGCCGACGATGTCGCTGACCTCGATCGGCGTGCGCGCCGGCTCCTCACCCGCCAGCAGACGACCGCAGACTGGCGCAAACAGGTCGCGCCCATGGAAGCTCGATGACAGCCGGTCGGGACGCCAATCTATACGCCACACCGAGTTCGCGTCATCCGCGACAGCAACCCGGGACAGCAGACCGTTGTCGGGTCCGATGAAAACTCGCGCCCCCGACTGTACGATCAACGACATGCGCGCCGAACCGACGCCCGGATCAACCACCGCGACGATCGAGCAATCCTGCGGCAATTCGTTGGCCAACCCCGCCAGCAGATACGCCGCTGGCCGGGGCGAAAAACCCGGCGCAGCGCTCAGGAGATTCAAGACTCGCGCGCGGGGCGCAAGTGCAATCAGGGCGACTTCCATTTGCGCGAGATACGGCCCCTCTATACCGAAATCCGTAAAGAAGAACACCAGCGGATTGTCGCAATTCATGGGCCGATTTTAGCTTATGCTGCCTAGTGCACGACGAGTTCGAAAGTCAGGAAGTGATGGGCAAAACCGGTGGTGTGATCGGCCCGGCTGCAAAGGCCGGTGCGGCCTGAGCCCGAACCGGACAAAGTGCCACACAAGCGGCTTGTTCCGCATGAACGCTACCGCGACCCGTCGCGCCACGGTACCCGTCAAGTGGTGACCGCAGACAGGGTTTTTTTAGCCGCGCTTAATCCCAGCTGCCAGTAGACCCTCCCGCCGTCCCCGGCTGGACACTACATGCTGCGATAAAATTGATAGTTGCGGCGCTCAATTTCCGCCGTCGGCAACATCGGGAAATACTTGGTGCCCTCTGACGACGCGAACATGAACCCGTGACGAACCAGCCGGTACCCGATAGTATCCAAGGCGCTATCCAGGCTGACTGCTTTGAGCGGTTTTTCGGGAATATTGCGCAGTTCGAGGATGGCGTCTCTTAATTTTGAAGGGTGCACACCAGGAACAGGTGATGAAATCATCGGATTTTCGTCGAACCTCTTCAGAAACTCATCGGTGTTAAAATCAATCTGAGTATAGAAGAGCTTCGGCGCGCCCTTGGTATAGCCAGCTTCGGTAATCCGCTGACCAAATTCCGGGAAATCCAGGCGCGACAACACCAGCATTCGCGGCGGTGCTATTTCCGCATAGGTCCTGATAAAGCCCGGTTCGTGCTTGGCTTGGTGTGGCGCTTCAGTGAGCTCGATGCAATAACCTTCGGGAGTGGTAAGGTATAGCGCCTTGATCGTTTCGAAATCGATATGTTCCAAAACGCGGTAGGTGGAAATGTACTTTGTAGCCTTCGGCCGACCATCCTCATGAGGGATCAGAGCAGCCAGTCCTGCGTCGATGTCGAAATACGGATGCCGAAACGCTATTTCGATCTCGGCGAATATGGTCTTACCCGCATAGTGGCGAGCCGACCCGGTGTTAAAGTGCTTAGCGAACTGTTCGGGCGTTAGTTGTGATGCAACCAGCGCCTGATTTGGCATAAGAACAAGGTATAAATGACTCTCATAACTCATAAATTCGACTCCAGTGGATACTTTGCGGCTGCAAAAAGCCGATAGGCGCCACTCAATGTTTGAGCGAAAACAGGACTGCGATCTTGTTCAAGTGCGAAACGGGACGCATTCGAGGGTTCATCGCTAACACTAGCCGTTAATTTGCGTTGCGGCAAGCGCCGCAATTCGACAAAGGGGGCGGCTCCTGAAGAGGTCGAGATAAAATCGCGGAGCCTCGTTCAACCCGCTTTTCACCGAAAACTACGGAAGCCTGGGTCTGAATTGCGCCCTTTGAACACTACACTGTACGTATTCGTTGAGTTACCGGCCTCGACCGACCTAAACGATCATCGCAGACTTTGCCCACGGGTGGTGGTGCATTTTGAGTTCTTGTAAGCTCTTCATCCGGTAGTACAACACCCCTCCCTGATCGCCCACATACACGCCCGTATCTATCAAGTTGTAGGTAAAGGTTTCAACCCGCGCACGATCCAGCGTTTTTGCGATCTTTCCCGATTTTGTCGTGACCGAGTTAATGCAGTCCCTCAGGTGACCAATGTTCTGGTGATAGAGATTCCCTATATTGCCGGCGTCGTCCAGATTGGCCAAATCGATCACGCGTAGGTCCGCTATAGCGATGCGCGGGACATGTATATTGTTTTCTGGGTTGGTCATGTAACGGCAAAACTGCGATGGCGCCAGCGTGGTGACTACTACCGGGCGGATCGGCGACATCTCCTGGTACAGATAGAACTGTTTTGTCTGTTGCGTCGCCCCCTCCAGCAACTCCGGCTCGAGCTCCAATGAACGCCCGTCTCGGGTGACCAGATAAAGCTTTCCCAAGCCGCTAAGGGGTATTTTTTCCAGGCTGCGGTAAATAGACAAATACACGGAACTCTTGTTACGTTCCAGACCCTTGGCCGCGCATTTTTTTTCTGCGTAGGCGAGGTCGAAGGAATCGCCGAGTTTCCCCCCGACCTCGATAAAGACGTGCTGCTCCGAAGAGCCCCGACGCGAACCCGTCGCCATGTATACGCCGAATGCCTCGGGATCAAGTTCCGAGGCGATCAGGGCCTCGAGTGGAAAGATGGAAAGATAGTAATGAATACTCATGACGCTAATCCTCTTGAGGTCTGTCGCTGGATGACATCTTCCACCACGCTGTCCATATTCTAGAGCAGGAAAGGCACCATCAGGAGCGCCACTACGTTCAGGATCTTTATCATCGGGTTGATCGCGGGCCCCGCGGTATCCTTGTAGGGGTCGCCGACCGTATCCCCGGTGACTGCTGCCTTGTGTGCGTCGCTACCCTTGCCACCTAAGTGGCCGTCTTCAATATACTTCTTGGCGTTGTCCCACGCCGCGCCGCCGGTCGTCATAGACAGCGCCACGAACAGCCCAGTTGTTATGCTTCCGATCAGCATGCCGCCGAGCGCGATTTTACCCAGCAATACTCCCACCAGCAGCGGCGCCACCACCGGGATGAGGGCCGGCACCAACATCTCCTTGAGCGCGAAGCGAGTCACGATATCCACACAGGTGCGATAGTCCGGTTTAGCGGTCCCTTCCATGATGCCCGGTATCTCACGAAACTGCCGACGTACCTCTTCAACCACCGCGGCGCCGGCATTTCCCACGGCCTTCATGGAGATCGACGCGAACACATACGGTAACATTCCCCCGATGAACAACCCGATCACCACGTTGACATTCGAAAGGTCGAAACTAATCTCGGTGCCGCCGCCGTGTACTCCGAACTCGTACACGTAGGAGGCGAACAACACCAGCGCCGCCAAGCCCGCAGAACCGATGGCATATCCCTTCGTCACGGCTTTGGTTGTATTGCCAACGGCGTCGAGCGGATCGGTGACGGCACGCACGCTTTCGTCCATTTCCGCCATTTCAGCGATTCCACCAGCGTTGTCGGTAATCGGCCCGTAAGCGTCGATGGCAATCACCATCCCTGTCATCGAAAGCATCGCCATAGCGGCCATCGCGATCCCGTATAGACCGGCAAAGTGATGCGCGAAAAATATTGCCACGCAGATCGCGATCACCGGTGCCGCGGTCGCCTGCATGCTGACGGACAGGCCTGCGATGATGTTGGTCGCGTGCCCGGTCCTGGAGGCATTGGCAACGAACTTCACTGGGCCATAAATACCGGTGTAGTACTCGGTTATACCAACTATCACTACCGTGAGAACCAATCCAACCAAAGTCGCGTAATAAATCGACAAAGCCGGCAAATCCGGTATATCGCCCATCATCGCGAGAGTCAGAAAGAGAAACGCGATGGCCGCCAGCACGGCGGATCCAAACATCCCTTTATATAGAGCTCCCATGACGTATCCACTGCTACCTAAACGAACGAAATATAGCCCCGCAATGGATGCGAATATCGAGGCCGCACCAAGCACCAGGGGAAATTCGATCGCTGCTGGATAGTCCGGAAGAAGCAATTTGCCCAACAACATGGCCGCAATGGCGGTAACCGCGTACGTTTCGAAAAGATCCGCCGCCATACCGGCACAGTCACCGACGTTGTCACCGACATTGTCTGCGATGACCGCCGGGTTGCGCGGGTCGTCTTCGGGAATGCCGGCCTCGACTTTGCCGACCAGATCCGCGCCAACATCCGCCCCTTTGGTGAAAATGCCGCCGCCCAGGCGGGCGAATATAGAAATCAAGCTACCGCCAAAACCAAGAGCAACCAACGCCGTTACGTCCTTGGTGACCGCGTAAAAGCCAGCGACCGAAGCCAGCGCAAGACTCGCTACGATTATGCCGGTTACTGAACCGCCTTTGAAGGCCATTGCCAGACCGGAAGCCAGCCCCGCGCGCGCCGCCTCGGCGGTCCGCACGTTCGCCAAAACCGACACACGCATGCCGATATATCCGGCCAAGTAGGAGGCCAGGGCTCCGAGGGCAAATCCGACCGCTTCACGCCCACCCAGCGTGAGCCAGATAATCAAGGCGATGATCGCGCCGGTGATACCGGCGGTTTTGAGCTGCCGGTGTAAATAGGCTACGGCACCTTCTTTGATAGCGCCCGCAATCTCTTGCATGCGCGCGTTTCCCGCCGGCGCACGCCGTACCGACGCCGCAAGCCCGATGGAATAGAGTACTCCAGCACCGCCGATCATCGCGCAGAGCAAAGGGATCATGTTGCCTATCGTTCCCATCGTTATTCAGCCCTCTGGGTTTACATTAATAGTCAAGTCAACTGTCGACGACGCCGGTGGCAGTCCACAAAGACGCAATAGCGCACATCAGGACATAGGCCGATCGCTTTAATACAGCGTATTCATATTTCAAAATCAAGGCGCAGCGCATACGTTCGTCGGTGGCACATGCGTTGCCGCTTGACATGCTTCTCTGTGCGTATCGCGGGAAAACGACTCGCGCATATCAAACTTTTCAGCTCCCTGAAGCTACTCGCACTGTCTGATGTCAGCCCTGAACGAGCGGCTGGAGGCGCTCACGTTATCGGAGACCGACCTGACCGCTTCTGATCCGCATCAAACATTCTGATCACGACCCGGAGTATAGGGAGTATAGAAGGTACAGGCGCCCGCTTTCGCCGGTCGGCGAGAATCCCCCCATCGTCGGATCGCCCCCACCTGAGCGTGCAAACCTGGTTTTGGGTTGGATCTGCACCTTCTGCAGCCGAGCGTCGTTTATAGGCCGGCACGTTTTTCCGCCCGTTTCGAGCCGTGAGGCCAGGTGGACGATGACCAATAGCGTAGCCATCTTCAGCGCAACGTATGTGCTCTGAAAAAGCCCGAACCCGGCCTTTCATGACCCGACGATCGACCCGTTGGTTGAACTCGGCCCCGGTCGGCGCCGATCCATACTTTGAGGCGGCACCTTGGTCTATCCAACAAGCCTGTTCGCTGCTATTGTCCCGCCTATCGGGCATTTCTAGAAGGATCCTCTAGCCCTTTGCCGGAGGGAGGCAATGATGACGGCAAGTCTGGTCATGGATCCCCATCCGTCGGTGCTGCACCCCGGCGACACGGTGGGGCAGGCGGTGAAGTTGGTCATGGAGCATCGCTATCGCAACCTCCCGGTGGTCGACGAGAACGGCCTGTACCTGGGCGTATTCGATATCAATGTTCTGCTGCGCATTGTGCTACCACCCGCAGTGGTACTGGAGAAAGGTCTGACTACGGCGCCGTTCGTCACCGATGGGCTGCATGATCTTTACCTACGCCTGGCTGCGCTGAAAGACAAGCCGATCCTCGAGTTTATCAACGAAGATGCCGTCGTCGTTAACCCCGACACGCCCTTGGTGGAAAGCCTGCTGGCTCTTTATCACACCCGGACCAGCATTCCCGTAGTGGTAGGTAAGGAGCGCCGACTAGCGGGAATGATTTCCTACTGGGACGTCGGCTCACATATCCTCGCGCAGGAGAGCTAGGCTAGGATGCACGCGGAATATGCAACCCAGATGATCTTCGGCTGGGATTCAATGTGGTTTGCGGGCGCTCTTTTTGTCGTCACTTATGCGCTCATCATGAGCGAAAAGATCAATCGAGCGATCGTTGCCACCAGCGCTGCCGCGCTCATGGTGCTGGCCGGCGTGATCAGCGAACAAAAGGCGATCGATGGCGTAGATTTCAATACCATCGGTCTGCTCACCGGTATGATGGCGATTGTCGCCATCACCCGCCGATCCGGTGTGTTTCAGTACCTCGCCGTATGGGCGGCGAAAAAAGCCAACGCCGATCCCTGGGGCATATTGGTGATGCTCGCGCTGGTCACTGCGCTGCTATCGGCCCTGCTGGACAATGTAACGACGGTACTGCTCATCGCCCCCGTCACCCTGCTGATCACCGAGGCGCTGGGTGTAAAGGCCTATCCGTACCTGTTCGCCGAAATCTTCGCCTCGAACATCGGTGGGGCGGCAACCCTGATCGGCGACCCACCCAACATCATGATCGGCTCCTCCGTGGGCCTGAGTTTCAATGATTTCATCATTCATATGGCCCCTGCTGCGTTGATCGTCATGACGGTCAGCATGCTTCCGATCTACTGGATATGGGGAAAACATCTGCACGCCAGTGAAGAGAACCGCCGTCGCGTCATGAACTACAAAGAGCGCGATGCAATCACCGACCGAATCTTACTGATTAAATCTCTGACCGTGCTGATGCTGGTAATCCTGGGTTTTGCGCTGGCGCATTTCATTGACAAACAACCTTCAACCATTGCCCTTGCAGGTGCAGCCCTGCTGCTGTTGCTGGACAACCTGGGCAGAAGACCCGCTAAACAATCCGAATCCGTGCACGCAACTTTCTCGGAGGTCGAGTGGGTCACTATCTTCTTCTTCATTGGCCTGTTCGTCGTGGTCCATGGCCTCGAAAGTACCGGCTTGCTCACCCTGGCGGCTCAGGAAATCCTCACGCTGACCGGCGGCGATCTCACCGTCACCGCGATGGCTATTCTCTGGGGCTCGGCGATAGCCTCGGCGGTGGTGGATAATATCCCCTTCGTGGCCGCCACTATTCCGTTGATCAAATCCATGGCTCCCACCTTTGGAGGCGCGGAAAATCTCATGCCGCTGTGGTGGTCCTTGGCTCTAGGCGCCTGCCTGGGAGGCAACGGCTCGCTGGTGGGCGCCAGCGCGAACCTCATCGTCGCCGGGTTTGCCGAACGCTCCCGGCAACCGATTGGTTTTATCAGCTTCGCACTGACCGCATTTCCGTTGATGATCCTCAGCATTGGTGTCAGCAGTTTGTACGTCTATCTGCGCTATCTATGAGCTGGTAAGCGTGTTGCTTGGTCCCGGAAGGGCTGACATGGCGTCAACCGGACCAGGAACGCCAAGTTCCGGGGCCTCGAAACAAAAGTCCTGTGCACGGTATTCGACACCCGCCACGACGGCACCCCCGGCGCGAATTCCAACCCATGATGACCACGAACTTCCCAAAACGTAAAGGTTTAAGTTGTTTGTTGGCATTGACGAGGTGCGACCACTGGAAACGGTGCAGCGCGTAGACGCAGCGCAAACGACAAAAAAAACCGGGCGCCAGGCCCGGTTTCGTTACTAGGTGCACTCGAGCGTTTTAATCTTCCGCCGCCATCTCTTCAGGCTCTTCTGCCACGACGATGGGGCGGTCTACTAATTCGACGTAAGCCATCGGGGCCTTGTCTCCCGGACGGAAGCCGCATTTCAGGATGCGCAAATAACCGCCGGGCCGTTCCCGGTAGCGTGGTCCGAGCTCCACGAACAGCTTGCCAACGGCCGAGTCGCTACGTAACCGGGCAAAGGCCAGACGACGCTTGGCGACGCTGTCGTCTTTCGCCATCGTAATCAGCGGCTCCGCGACACGGCGCAGTTCTTTTGCCTTCGGCAATGTCGTTTTAATCATTTCATGCTCAAACAGTGACGCCGTCATGTTGCGATACATCGCCTTACGGTGCGAACTATTACGATTCAACTGTTTGCCGGCTTTGCGATGACGCATGGCTCGACTTCCTTAATTCAGTGACTTAACCAGGGCGACTATTTCGCCATCAATTCTTCAAGATTCTCGGGCGGCCAGTTTTCCAGACGCATCCCCAACGACAAACCGCGGGTGGCCAGTACGTCCTTTATTTCAGTCAGCGATTTCTTGCCGAGGTTGGGGGTTTTCAACAACTCGACCTCGGTACGTTGAATCAAATCGCCAATCAAGAATATGTTTTCCGCCTTCAGGCAGTTCGCCGACCGCACCGTCAGCTCCAGGTCATCGACAGGCCGCAGCAATACCGGGTCAACCTCCGGCTTCGCCGGTTCCTTCTCCGTTTCGGCGGCGGTGCTTTCGTCGAGTTTGACGAACGCCGATAGCTGCTCCTGCAGGATGGTGGCCGAACGGCGTATCGCCTCTTCGGGATCGATGGTTCCGTTGGTCTCGATATCCACAACCAGCCGGTCCAGGTCCGTACGCTGCTCGACGCGAGCGGCCTCGACCGAGTACGAAATGCGGCGAATCGGGCTAAACGAGGCGTCCAGGTGGAGATGACCGATCGGTCGGTCTTCACCCGCGGCACTCTCACGTGAGACGGCCGGTACGTAACCGCGACCACGCTCGACCTTCAGCGTCATGTCCAGCACGCCGGTGTCCGTAAGGTGAGCGATAACCATATCCGGATTGGTAACAGTAACGCCATGGGTCAACTCGATATCGCCAGCTGTCACCACCCCGGGTCCTTTCGCCTGAAGCGACAATGTCGCCTCCGTGCGGTCCTCCATGGAAATCGCCACTTCCTTGAGGTTGAGCAATATCTCGAGCACGTCCTCTTGAACGCCTTCTACGGCACTGTATTCATGCAGCACCCCTTCGATCTCCGCCTCGGTGATTGCGCAGCCGGGCATGGACGACAAAAGGATACGGCGCAACGCATTGCCCAGTGTATGACCGAATCCTCTCTCGAGAGGTTCGAGCGACACCTTCGCGTAACGTTCGTTGACAGCCTGTACGTTGATAATACGCGGCTTAAGGAATTCGGTGACGGAATCCGCCATATGTACTCCCCCGGAGTCCGGTGTCCTTACTACTTGGAATAAAGTTCGACGATCAACTGCTCGTTGATTTCAGCCGGCAGTTCGGCGCGGTCCGGAAAACGCTTGAAGACACCGGACATGGCATTGCTGTCCACCTCTACCCAATCCGGAAAACCGTACTGCTCGGCCAACGCCAGCGAGTTCTTGACGCGATCCTGCTTTTTTGAGCTTTCGCGAACCGCGACCACATCCTCCGGGCCGACGAGGTACGACGCCACATTCACCTGGCCGCCGTTGACCAAAACAGCATTGTGGCTCACCAGTTGCCGCGCTTCCGCCCGCGTACTGCCGAAGCCCATGCGGTAGACGACGTTGTCCAAGCGGCGCTCGAGCGTGCGCAACAGGTTGTCGCCGGTTGGCCCCTTGGCGCGGTCCGCGTTCTTGTAATAATTGCGGAATTGTCGCTCCAAGACCCCGTACAGACGCTTGACCTTCTGCTTCTCTCGCAACTGGACGCCATAATCGGACAAGCGGCGGCGGCGATCGCCTTGCTGACCGGGCACTTTTTCCATATTGCATTTGGAATCTACGGCGCGCACACGGCTCTTCAGATACAGATCAGTACCTTCGCGGCGCATCAACTTACATTTGGGACCAATAAACCTTGCCATGACGCTTGCTCCGGATCAGACGCGACGCTTCTTGGGGGGACGACAACCGTTATGAGGAATCGGTGTCACGTCGGATATACTGGTCACCTTGAATCCCGCATTGTTGAACGCGCGTACTGCCGATTCCCTGCCCGGACCAGGCCCCTTGACGTTCACGTCGAGATTCTTGACACCATATTCTTTCGCCACCTGGCCGCATCGATCCGCGGCTACCTGAGCAGCAAACGGGGTACTCTTGCGCGAACCGCGAAATCCGGATCCACCAGCCGTTGCCCAGCACAGGGCGTTACCTTGCCGATCGGTTATCGTGATAATTGTGTTGTTGAAGGACGCATGAACGTGCGCCACTCCATCGGTAACCGTCTTTCTCACCTTTTTCTTGGTGCGAGGGGTCGTACTCTTTGCCATCTGGCTGATCCTAAGTAGTGCTGACTATCGTTTAATCGGACGGCGCGGGCCCTTGCGGGTGCGCGCGTTGGTTTGTGTTCGCTGGCCGCGCAACGGCAACCCACGCCGATGGCGGATTCCCCGATTGCAGCCAAGATCCATCAGGCGCTTGATGTTCATCGAAACTTCACGCCGCAAATCGCCCTCGACGGTGAATTTCGCCACTTCGTTTCTCAGCCGTTCGACATCGTCCTCGCTAAGTTCGATAACCTTGCGAGTCGGCTCGACACCGGCTGCTCTACAAATCTCGGTCGATCGATTCTTACCGATTCCGTAGATGGACGTGAGCGCAATCACTGTGTGCTTGCGATCGGGAATGTTGACGCCTGCGATGCGGGCCATCTTGGTAATCTCCTGAATATCGCCCCAGACTAATAAACGAGCGGCGCGCGAAAACGGGTGAGTGTACCTCGTCCTACGGGCTACTGCAATCCATTAGTCGATAACTCTTCTGTGTCAGCCTTGGCGCTGTTTGTGACGCGGATCAGTGCAGATGACGCGAATAACGCCACGACGCTTAATGATCTTGCAGTTCCGGCATAGTCTTTTTACTGACGCACGAACCTTCACGCTGTTTTCTCCTCAATCCGAATCGACTTAACGCAGCATGCCAGTGCCGCCGTAGCCCTTTAAATTTGCTTTCTTCATCAGGCCTTCGTACTGATGTGACATGAGATGCGCCTGCACTTGAGCCATGAAATCCATCACTACCACCACCACGATCAGCAGCGATGTACCGCCGAAGTAGAAAGGAACGTTCCAACCGACGATCAGAAACTCGGGCAGTAAACACACCGCGGTGATGTACAGAGCGCCGGCCAGTGTCAGCCGGGACATGACGCCATCGATGTATTTTGCGGTCTGCTCCCCAGGGCGTATCCCCGGAATAAACGCGCCGGATCGCTTCAGGTTGTCTGCCGTTTCGCGCGAATTGAACACCAGCGCGGTGTAGAAAAAGCAGAAAAATATGATCGCCGCCGCATACAACACCACGTAGACCGGCTCACCCGGCGACACCTTCGCGATGATGTCCTGTAGCCAACGCATGTTCTCAGCACTGCCCGCCCATGACGCCAGGGTCGTCGGGAAGAGTATGATGCTCGACGCGAAAATCGGCGGGATGACGCCCGCCATGTTCAGCTTGAGCGGCAAATGACTGCTCTGCGCCGCGTAGACCTTCCGCCCCTGCTGCCGTTTCGCGTAATTCACCGTCACGCGACGCTGACCGCGCTCGACGAACACCACGAAAGCCGTTACGCCGACGGCGAGCACGAACAGGAATAGCGCCAGCAGCGGATTCATTTCACCATTGCGCACCAGTTCGATCACGGCCCCGAACGCGGACGGCAATCCCGCCACGATTCCGGCGAAAATGATGATCGAAATACCGTTACCCAAGCCGCGTTCGGTAATCTGCTCACCGAGCCACATGAGAAACATCGTACCGGTCACCAGCGACACGGTCGCGGTAAACACGAACCCAGGGCCCGTTTGGACAACGTAATTCATGCCGGATATCGCCTGGCCCTGCAAGCTCATCGATATGCCGATGGCCTGAAACGTCGCCAGAACAACCGTGCCGTAGCGTGTGTACTGCGTTATCTTGCGCCGTCCCGCCTCGCCTTCTTTCTTCAACTGCTCGAGCTTGGGTACAACCGCCGACATCAGCTGCATGATGATCGACGCGGAGATATAGGGCATGATCCCCAAAGCCAGCAAAGAAGCACGTTCCAACGCACCTCCCGAGAACATGTTGAACATGTCGAGAATGGTGCCTTGCTGCTGATTGAAGAATTCAGCCAAGGCCGCGGGATTGACGCCCGGCACCGGAATGAAGGTGCCAACCCGGTAGACAACCAGAGCGCCGAGCAGGAAGAAAATACGCTGTCGCAGCTCGGTCAGTTGACCCAACTGCATACCACCCGTTAAACCCTTGTTAGCGGCCATATCTAAACGCTACCCTGGACTTTTCAGTCCTCAACCTTTCCGCCAGCCGCCTCAATGGCGGCACGTGCGCCCTTGGTTGCGCGCAGCCCCTTGATCGTAATCGCCTTCTCGAGCTTACCCGATAAGATCACTTTCGCCCGCGCAATGCTGCGCGGCAGTAGATCGGCCTTGTAGAGCGCCTGCAGATCTACAACTTCCTGGTTGACCTTGGCCAGCTTGTCGAGCCGGACTTCTCCGGTCATTGCGGTTTTTCGTGATTTGAAACCGACTTTCGGCAAACGCCGCTGGAGCGGCATTTGCCCGCCTTCGAATCCGACCTTGTTGAAACCGCCCGAGCGGGATTTTTGACCCTTGTGTCCACGCCCCGCGGTTTTGCCAATCCCGCTGCCGATACCGCGACCGACGCGTTTTTTGCCCGGTCGACTGCCAGCAGCCGGTTTTAGTGTATTGAGGCGCATTTAGGCATCCTCCAGTACGTGAACCATGTAACACACCTTATTCAACATACCTCGGGTAGACGGCGTGTCTTCGACTTCTACCACCTGGTGCATTCTCCGCAATCCAAGCCCCCGCACACAGTCCCGATGGTTTTTGAGGCGCCCGTAGATTGAACGCACCAGTTTTATCTTCATTGTTTTATTTTCCGACATGGCTGCTTCACCCCAGAATTTCTTCGACCGTTTTACCGCGCTTGGCCGCGATCGTTTCGGCATCGGACATCGATACGAGTCCATTTAGGGTGGCGCGCACGACGTTGATGGCATTGTTGGTGCCGATGCACTTGGCCAGTACGTTGTTGACGCCAACGACCTCGAAAACGGCACGCATGGCACCACCGGCAATGATTCCGGTACCTTCCGAAGCAGGTTGCATATAGACCTTGGCGGCACCGTGCCGGCCGACGACCGGGTATTGCAACGTGCCTTCCTTGAGACCTACCTTTTTCATACCTCGACGCGCGGCTTCCATTGCTTTTTGGATTGCGATCGGCACTTCTTTCGCCTTACCAGTTCCAAAACCGACCTTCCCGTCCCCGTCTCCGACCACGACCAGCGCCGAAAAACCGAATACCCGACCACCCTTTACCACCTTCGCCACGCGATTGACGGCAATCAGTTTTTCCAGAAGATCATCACCAGCGGATTTTGCTTCATAGTTTGCCATTACTTAGTCCTCAGAACTCCAACCCGCTTTCTCGAGCCGCTTCTGCCAGTGCCTTGACGCGTCCGTGGTAACGGAATCCGGAGCGATCGAACGCCACCTGGCCAATACCGGCCGCCTTAGCGCGCTCAGCGATTACTTTTCCGACCACCGCGGCCGCACTCGCATTCCCGGTCCCGCCACTGATTTCGCCGGCAATGGCCTTGTCCAATGTCGAGGCCGACGCGATCACCTTGGAGCCGTCGGGTGCGATTACCTGAGCGTAGATGTGACGCGGCGTACGATGTACCGCCAGGCGGTGTACACCCAGACTGCGTATTTTTGCCCGGGCTTTCCGGGCACGACGTATGCGACTCATTTTCTTGTCCATCGTCCTACCCCTTACTTCTTCTTGGCTTCTTTGCGGAGAACGTGCTCGTCCGCGTAACGCACACCCTTACCCTTATAAGGTTCAGGCGGACGATAGCCGCGTATTTCCGCCGCGACCTGCCCGACGCGCTGCTTGTCGGCGCCCGACACGATAATTTCCGTTTGCGACGGTGTTTCGACCGTGACACCCTCGGGCACTGGATAATCGACCGGGTGGGAGAATCCCAGATTCAGGACCAATACCTTGCCCCTGGCTTGAGCCCGGTAACCGACGCCCACCAGCTGCAGCGTCTTCTGAAAACCCTCGGAAACTCCAACCACCATATTGTTTACGAGCGCCCTGAAGGTACCCGCCATTGCCCAGGCGGATTTTTCGTCCCGGCGAGGCTTTACTGTTATCTCCCCGTCATTTTGCGAAACTTCGACATCTGGGTGTAAATCCAGGTCCAAACTGGCTTTCGCACCCTTTACCGTCAATTTTTTTCCGACAATTGTAATCGTTACGCCCGATACGACAGGGACTGGTGCTTTAGCGACTCGTGACATGCTTCGACCCTCCCTCTGAGTTAGGCGACGTAACCAAGGACTTCGCCGCCATGCCCCAACTGTCGAGCTTCGCGGTCTGTCATGACACCCTGAGACGTAGACACGATGGCAATACCCAATCCGCCGCGTACTTTTGGCAGTTCCTGCCGCCCTTTGTAAATCCGCAATCCCGGACGGCTGACTCTGCGTATCACTTCGATGACGGGCTCGCCCTGAAAATACTTCAGGCTTACTTCGAGCTGCGGCTTGTCGCCCTGCTCTGCCGTGGAGAAATCTTCGATGTAGCCTTCGTCCTTGAGGACCTTGGCGATAGAGATGCGCAACTTGGAAGCGGGCATTGTGACTGCCTGCTTTCCCGCAGATTGGCCGTTGCGGATGCGAGTGAACATATCCGCAACCGGATCCGACATACTCATTCGGTGCTCCTTGGGTCAGCCCGCCGTTCGGCGCGATACCCGGATTAACAAAAGGGCTCCCTGCAAAAGGGAGCCGCGTAATATAAACTTGTTCGCCAGGGATGTCCAGCACCTCCCCGACGGCAACCGGGCGACTAGACTACCAGCTGGCTTTTTTCAGTCCCGGCACGTCGCCGCGCATGGCCGCCTCGCGCAACATGTTGCGGCACAGCCCGAATTTCCGATACACGGCGTGAGGCCGACCGGAAACACGGCAGCGTCGTTGTTGGCGCGCCGGACTCGCATCGCGCGGCATTTTCTGTAACTGCAGCACAGCGCCGTCGATCGCCTCGTCGGTAGCGCTTCGATCATTGATTATCGCCTTCAGGGCGGCGCGCTTTGCCGACAGCTTGTTCGCGATTCTTGCGCGCTTCGATTCACGCGCCCACATGCTCTTTTTTGCCATATGCCTTCTCCCGTTTATTTGAGCGGGAAGTTGAAACCCTGGAGTAGTGCGCGAGCCTCTTCATCAGTTCGCGCGCTGGTTGTAATCGTTATATCCATTCCCCGCAACGCGTCGACCTTGTCATAGTCGATCTCAGGGAAAATGATCTGCTCTTTGACGCCCATGCTGTAGTTGCCGCGGCCATCGAAGGACTTCGCAGACAAGCCGCGGAAATCGCGTATACGCGGGATCGCAATATTGACCAGGCGATCCAGGAACTCATACATACGCTCGCGACGCAGCGTCACCTTACAGCCAATGGGCCAGCCATCGCGGATCTTGAACCCTGCCACAGATTTTCTGGCCCGGGTAACGATGGGCTTTTGAGCGCCGATCTTCTGCATGTCGCCGACCGCAAATTCCATGATTTTCTTGTCGCCCACAGCTTCGCCAACACCCATGTTCAGGGTGATTTTCTCGATGCGAGGGGCTTGCATGACGCTCTTGTACCCGAACTTTTCCACCAATTCCGGTACGACCTTGTCTTTGTATACTTGCTGTAACCTTGCCATTGGACTCTACGCCTCAGACGTCCACGACTTCGCCGTTGGACTTGAATACTCTAACCTTACGTCCGTCATCGAGGGTCTTGAATCCAATTCGATCACCCTTGCCGGTACTTGGGTTGAACACCGCGATGTTGGACACCTGCAGCGGCATCTCTTTGTCGACGATCCCACCCGGCTCACCCTTGGACGGGTTAGGCTTGACGTGCTTTTTCGCGAGGTTGATATTCTCAACCACAACGTTATCGTCATTCAAAACGCTCAACACCGTACCGCGTTTTCCCTTATCTTTTCCTGTGATGACAACCACGTCATCGCCTTTACGTATCTTTCTTGCCATGGCTCACACCTCAAAGCACTTCAGGCGCGAGCGAGATTATTTTCATAAAACGCTCGCTACGCAGTTCACGGGTGACCGGCCCGAATATCCGGGTGCCAATCGGTTGAAGTTGGTTGTTCAACAGCACGGCCGCGTTTCCGTCGAATCGAATCAACGATCCATCTGAGCGGCGTACGCCTTTGCGGGTGCGGACCACCACGGCGTTATAGACATCGCCTTTTTTGACCTTGCCCCGAGGGATTGCGTCCTTTACAGACACCTTGATGATATCCCCAATGCCGGCATAGCGTCGCTTGGAGCCACCGATCACCTTGATACATTGAACCCGCTTGGCCCCACTGTTGTCGGCCACGTTCAACAAGGTTTGCATCTGAATCATGACACTATCCTAGAAATTGATTACTCAATGATTACGACGGAAATCAAGCTGGACGTTCGACCAGTTTGACAAAACGCCACTTCTTCGATTTCGACAACGGACGACACTGTTCCACGACGACCACATCGCCGATCCGGCATTCGTTACCCTCGTCATGCGCGTGCACTTTGGTCGATCTACGCACGAACTTGCCATAGAGCGGGTGCTTTACCCGGCGCTCCACTTTTACGGTTATGCTTTTGTTCATCTTGTCGCTCACCACACGACCCTGGAGCGTGCGGTTACCTTGATCTTGCTCGCTCATCACGCGCCTGCCTTACGTTGTTCGTTCATAACCGTTTTAATGCGGGCAATGTTACGACGCACCTCTGTAAACAAGTGCGGCCGACTCATTTGCCCCGTACCCCGCTGCATCCGCAGATTGAACTGCTCTTTCAAGAGTTCCTGCAGCGTTTCATTGAGTTCAACAGCGGTCTTGCTGCGTAGTTCATTCGCCTTCATCACAGTATCATCCGTTTGACGAAAGTGGTTTGCACCGGCAGTTTGGCGGCAGCAAGTTTAAAAGCCTCGCGCGCCAGCTCTTCCGTTACGCCTTCTATCTCATACAGCATGCGGCCCGGCTGAATCAGGGCGACCCAGTATTCGACGTTACCCTTGCCCTTACCCTGTCTAACCTCCAGGGGTTTCTGAGTAATGGGCTTATCCGGAAACACGCGGATATAGAGTTTGCCGCCTCTTTTGACATGCCGGGTGATCGTACGACGCGCCGACTCAATCTGCCGTGCAGTCAGTCTTCCGCGTGTCGTCGCCTTCAAGCCGAAATCACCAAAGCTGACCTTACCGCCCGCTTGCGCAAGACCACGATTACGGCCTTTGTGCTGCTTGCGAAATTTTGTGCGTTTTGGTTGTAACATTTACTAACCCCTCCCGCTCGCCGGGGCCATGCCCTTCGGCGCCGGAGCTTCGGCGTCAGTCGACGGTTCGTCGCCGAATATCTCACCCTTGAACACCCAGACCTTTATACCGATGATCCCGTAGGTCGTTCGCGCTTCCGCAAAGCCGTAGTCGATGTCCGCGCGCAACGTGTGCAGCGGCACCCGGCCTTCGCGGTACCATTCGCTGCGGGCAATCTCTGCACCGTTCAAGCGCCCGGCCACGTTGACCTTGATTCCTCCGGCGCCGAGCCGCATGGCATTCTGTACCGCACGCTTCATGGCGCGACGGAACATTATTCGGCGCTCGAGCTGCTGGGCGATACCTTCGGCGACCAACTGAGCATCGAGTTCAGGCTTGCGGATTTCCTCAATGCTTATATGCACCGGGATACCCATCAACTGAGACACCTCTTTACGTAATGCATCGATGTCTTCGCCCTTCTTGCCGATCACCAGCCCGGGACGCGCCGTATGGACGGTAATATGCGCGTTCTTCGCCGGCCGGTTGATCTGAATACGGCTGACCGATGCCTGAGACAGGCGTTTGCGAAGAAAGTCGCGAACCTGCAGATCGGTATTCAGCAAGTTCGCATAGCTCTTGCTGTCGGCATACCACTTGGACGTCCAGTCCTTGGTGATACCGAGCCTAAAACCCGTTGGATGTACTTTTTGGCCCATAGTTCTTGCCCGTTTACTCGTCGGCCACGGTCACGGTGATGTGACTGGTCCGTTTTAATATACGCGAGGCGCGCCCTTTAGCGCGTGCACGTATGCGTTTCATCGTCGGCCCTTCGTCTACCATGACCGCGCTCACCTTCAGCTCGTCGACGTCGGCGCCTTCGTTGTTTTCTGCATTCGCAATTGCAGAATCGAGCACTTTTTTCATCAGCGCCGCGCCTTTCTTTTTGCTGAAGACCAATTCGTTCAGTGCCTGCTCGACCGGTAGACCGCGAATTTGATCAGCAACCAGACGTCCTTTCTGTGCTGAAATGCGCGCAAACCGCAATTTCGCTACTGCTTGCATGACGCCTCCTTACCGTTTCACTTTCTTGTCGGCTGCATGCCCGCGGTAGGTGCGAGTCAGTGCAAATTCACCCAGTTTGTGGCCAACCATGTTTTCCGATATCAAAACCGGTACGTGCTGGCGCCCATTGTGGACGGCGATCGTCAGCCCCACCCTCTCGGGCAACACCATCGAGCGTCTCGACCAGGTTTTGATCGGGCGACGATCATTGTTGGTCACCGCTGCGTCAACCTTTTTTGTCAGGTGATGGTCGACGAAAGGGCCTTTACGAATTGAACGTGGCATTGTCTATTTCCTCACCCTGCTCACTTGCGACGACGATCACGCACGATAAACTGATCCGTACGTTTGTTCTTTCGCGTCTTGTATCCCTTGGTGGGAACGCCCCAAGGACTCACTGGATTGCGTCCGCCCGATGTACGCCCTTCGCCACCGCCATGCGGGTGGTCAACGGGGTTCATGGCAACACCACGAACCGTCGGTCGTATACCCTTCCAGCGCGTCGCGCCGGCTTTACCGAGCTTTCGCAGATTGTGTTCGGAATTACCGACTTCGCCGACGGTCGCGCGGCAATCGGCATGCACCTTGCGCATTTCGCCTGACCGCAAGCGTAAGGTCGCATAATCCCCTTCGCGCGCCACGAGTTGCACCGACGCGCCGGCACTGCGCGCAAGTTGCGCACCCTTGCCGATTTTCATTTCGACGCAATGTAGTGTCGTCCCAACCGGGATACTGCGCAGCGGCAAGGTGTTGCCGGGTGCGATCGGCGCTTCGATACCTGACCGGATAACGGCCCCTGCGCTGACGCCGCGCGGTGCGATGATGTAGCGGCGCTCGCCATCCGCGTATTTAACCAACGCGATATTGGCGGTTCGGTTCGGGTCATATTCCAAACGCTCGACCACGCCGTTTATGCCGTCTTTGTCGCGCTTGAAATCGATGACGCGATACCGCTGCTTGTGGCCGCCGCCCCGATGCCGAGAAGTTACTCGGCCATGGTTGTTACGGCCGCCCGATTTGGTTTTCTTCTCAACCAACGGTCCATGCGGTTCACCCTTGTGCAGCTCGTTCCCTTTTGAGCTGACCACAAAACGGCGTCCGGGCGAAGTTGGTTTTGTCTTTACGACTGCCATTTATCTACTCACTCGTCTGATAGGTTTTCCAGACGTCTGTCGCTTCACTTGCGGTTAAGACGTTGCGAAGTCGATGTCATGACCCTCTTTGAGTCTGACCAGCGCTTTTTTCCAGTCTGGGCGCTTTCCGTTCGTATTACTGAATCGTTTGGCCTTGCCCTTTACGTTGACGGTCCGGACCTGTTCGACTTCGACCTCGAACAACATCTCAACCGCTTTGGCTATTTCGGGCTTGGTCGCATCCTTAGTCACCTTAAAGGTGAACTGGCGCGCCTGATCGGCCGCCGACGCACTTTTTTCCGACACCAACGGTGCCAGCAATACCTTCAGAAATCTTTCCTGGTTCATGCCAATCGCTCCTCAAGCTGCTTGAGCGCACCGGCGCTGATCAGGACCTTCTCGAAGCCAACCAGACTCACCGGATCGATTTCCGCGCTGCTGCGCACGTCGACGTGATATAGGTTACGCGCCGCCAACAATAAATTGTCTTCGAGACTTTCGAGCACAATCAGGACGTCGGTCAGCCCCATATCGCGGAGCTTGGCCACCAGGCTTTTGGTTTTCGGCGCATCCACCCCGAACCCATCCACCACCAGCAAGCGTTCCTGGCGAATCAACTCGGACAGAATGGAACGCAGCGCCGCCCGATACATCTTGCGGTTCACCTTTTGTTCGTAGTTGCGCGGCTGCGCGGCGAACGTCCGACCGCCCGTGCGAAAAATGGGGCTCCGAATCGTACCCGCCCGTGCGCGACCCGTTCCTTTCTGGCGCCATGGCTTGGCTCCGCCACCAGCAACGGCTGCCCGGTTTTTTTGCGCCTTGGTCCCCGATCGCGCGCCGGCCATATATGCATTCACGACCTGGTGTACCAGCGTTTGTTTAAATTCGGTGCCAAAAACGTCATCCGAAACCTGGATGGTCGAACCACCCTGTACGTTGAGATCCATGACAGTCAACCCTTCGCCTTGTTCTTGACCGCGTGGGTGACCACGACGTCGCCGCCTCGCGACCCGGGCACGGCGCCCTTGATCAGCAGCAGCTTACGCTCAATATCCACGCGGACCACTTCGAGATTTTGCACAGCCGTCCGCACGTTGCCCATCTGCCCCGCCATCTTCTTGCCCTTGAAAACGCGACCGGGCGTTTGGCATTGGCCGATAGAGCCCGCCGCCCGGTGCGACAGCGAGTTGCCGTGCGTCGCGTCTTGGGTGCGGAAATTGTGACGTTTCACCCCGCCCTGAAAGCCCTTACCCTTTGATATACCGCGCACATCGACTTTTTGACCGGCTGCGAAGATATCGAGCCCGATCTCGCCGCCGACCTCCGGCTTTTCCGCGTCGGCTGGAACGCGAAACTCGTGCAACCCACGGCCGGCTTCAACTGCCGCCTTAGCGTAATGACCGGCCATCGGTTTGCACACGTGGCTAGGCTTTTTCGCACCGAATGCCACTTGAACGGCCTCGTAGCCATCTCGATCGGCGGTGCGCACTTGGGTAACGCGGTTTGCGGCAATTTCAATGACGGTCACGGGAACAGACGCACCGTCGTCCGTAAACACGCGAGTCATTCCCGCCTTGCGCCCAATTAATCCAATTGACATCGTCGTTACCTCAGTTCAGTTTGATCTGAACATCAACGCCAGCCGCCAAGTCGAGCTTCATCAACGCATCCACTGTTTTGTCCGTTGGATCGACTATGTCCATCAAACGCTTGTGGGTACGGATCTCGTACTGGTCCCGCGCATCTTTGTTGACGTGCGGGGAAACCAATACGGTGAAGCGCTCCTTTTTGGTAGGCAAAGGGATGGGGCCGAGTACCTGGGCGCCCGTTCGCTTTGCCGTGTCCACGATCTCTTTTGCTGACTGATCGATCAGTCGGTGATCGAAAGACTTAAGGCGGATACGTATTCGCTGACCATTCATGTTCGTCACTCGATAATTTTCGACACCACACCGGCGCCCACTGTGCGGCCGCCTTCGCG
>CBDUNM010000031.1:0-39021 GCA_965368585.1 uncultured Chromatiales bacterium
TACCGGGGAAGGGCGCGCTCCTGGAAGAAGCCGAGCGGCGGTCGCGTCGGCCGGTGCTGCCGCCTGCGACCGCCCGGTATTGGGGCTCGCGCGATCGATCGCGACAGAGACGCGAATATTCCCGGCTAACTTGCCGGGGTGCCGCCATCTCCGCCGAGGACGATATCAAACGACGCCTCGAATTCCACGCCCGGCCGCGACGATTCCCGAAAAGGCGATGTCACCAACGGGCGCTGCGTGACCGGAACTTGGCGGTAGAGAAAGTCCTGCTCGTTGCGCGCGTCCCCGGCGACGTACAATTGTGTCGTGAAGGGTCGTTCGCCATCGGGAAACACTGCGATGTGAATATGCGGCGTACGGCCGGGGTAGGGCACGGGCCGAATGGTCCTGAAGCGATACACACCGTCCGGGTTCGTCAAGGTCTTACCGTGGCCTTGGAAGTTGTTGTCCGGATCGGGGCCGCCGCGATCGTTTGGATGGCGATACCGTCCGTGCACGTCGCATTGCCAGATTTCGATGCGCAAGTTGTTCAACGGCGTGCCGTTGATATTCAGGATCCGGCCGCTGAGATCGGTAACCTGGCCTAGTGCGTTCGACGGGTTGCCCCGTACACGGGTCAGATCGCTGTCGTCATCCAGTGGGATTTCGTCAGGGTAGAACGGACCGGGGGTTTGCCGGGGCGTGGCAATTTTTTGACCGGCTGCGGCCGCAAATCCCGGAATGGCAAGGGCGGTCAAGCCTAGCAAGAGCCGTCGTTGTCTGTTCATGCTCTCTGAATATGGGTTATGTCTAGCCGGTAGGACCCGATACCCGGATCTTAGTTCAGCCGTCGCCGGCGGCATCGAGCGATCGTTGTGCCCCGCCCGTGGCGACGGGCCGGGCCGGGTCGCGGATCCATTCGCTCCAGGAGCCGGCGTAGAGCCGGCTACCGGCGAGTCCGGCGATTTCCATCGCCAGAATATTGTGGCACGCCGTCACGCCCGAGCCGCACAGGCAGGCCGTCCTGTGGGGGTCGCGGCCATTGAGTACAGCCGTGTAACGGGCATGCAGGTCGTCGCGCGACTTGAACCTGCCCTCTTCGTTCAAGTTGAGCTGCAGCGGGAAATTGACCGAACCCGGTATATGTCCCGCAACCGGATCGATCGGTTCCTGCTCACCGCAAAAACGTAGCGCGGTGCGGGCGTCGATCAACAGCCAGTGCCGGGTCTCCAGGTCCTGAATAATGTCATTCGTGGTCAGCACCTGCGCCCAGTCGGGCGCGCCTTCGAAGCGAGTCGCATGCCGCGCGGGCGGCACGCCGCTCTGGGGCAGTCCGCCTGCCTGCCACGCCTGCCAGCCACCGTCGAGCACAGCGACCGCAGAATGACCGAGCCAGCGCAACAACCACCACAGGCGCGCGGCCATGTTCCCTCCCGTGTCGTCGTAGACCGCTACCTGCGTGTCGCCGTCGACGCCGCATTTTCCGAGCCAGTGCTTCAATCGCGCCACGTCGGGCAGCGGGTGGCGGCCGGTCAGCGGCGTGATCGGGCTCGAAAGATGTTCATCGATATGGGCGTAAACGGCGCCCGGGATGTGCGCCTTGCGGTAGCTTTCGCGGCCGCTCGCGGTGTCGGCCAGATCGAACCGGCAGTCGAAGACCGCCCAGCCCGGGTCGGGGGCATGTTTGGCCAGCGTGGCCGCGTCGATCAGCGTGGTGAGCGGCAACATGAAACGAAGTCAGATTCTATTCAGTTTGAGGTGGCGGTGCATTTTCTTCAGCAGAGTTTCGGGTTTGAAGGGCTTACTCACATAGTCGGTGACACCCAAGTCAATCGCCTTGCGGACGTGGTCGGCGTTGGCGTTTGCGGTAAGCATGATGAACGGCAGATTCCGGAGTCGCTGCTCGTTGCGCACTTGCTGGAGCACTTCCAGTCCGTTCAACTTGGGCATATTCCAGTCGCAAATCAGAAAATCATAGTCGTTTTTCGCCAGTTTTTCGATCGCGCGTTCGCCATCAACGGCTTCGTCCAGGTCGTCGAACCCCGCCTGCTTGAGCGTCACTTTGATCAGCGCACGCATCGAGGCCATGTCGTCGACGATCAGTATTCGCGCCTTCATTGTGGGTAGGGTGCCCCCCCGCGAGGTGTTCTATTCCAGGGAAAGAATAAACTCCCACGCCGGCTGGGAAACGGGCATGATAGAAAGCCGGTTGCCCTTGCGCAGCAATGGGAAGTCGCTGAGAGCGGTATCGGCGTAATCACGCAGTTCCTTGAGCGTCACGTTGCGCTTCAGGTGCCGCTTGTATTTCACATCCACCATATACCAGCGCGGATGCTCCGGATCGCTCTTGGGATCGTAGTATTTGGCTTCCGGATCGAACGCGGTGTGATCGGGGTAGCCTGCGCGGACGATCTGCATGATGCCGACGATGCCGGGCTCATCGCAGTTGGAATGGTAAAAGAAGGCCAGGTCGCCTTTTTTCATTTCATCCCGCATCATGTTGCGGGCCTGATAGTTTCGAACGCCGTCCCACGGCTCGGTCTTGTTCGGGCGCGATTTCAAATGGTCGATACCGAACACATCCGGTTCGGACTTCAAAAGCCAGTAGTTCATGCAGTTTCCTCAACAGTCGGACGGCAGATTGCGGCTCAGGCGATGGAAGGTCTCCAGTCGTGCCGGGTGTATGATGCCGTCCGCCACCGCTTGTAGGACGGCGCAGTCGGGTTCGGCTTCGTGCGCGCAATTCCGAAATCCGCAGGCGCCGGTGAACGGCCGGAGTTCGCGGAACCCCTGTTCGAGCTGCTGGCGGTTGATCTTACCCAGGCGAAAGCTGCGTACGCCGGGTGAGTCGATGAGTTCGCCGCCGCTCGGCAGCCGGTAAAGCGTTGCGGTGGAGGTCGTGTGTCTACCGAGCCCGGTGGCTCTTGACAACCGCCCCACCTGGACATCCTGGTCCGGAATCAGTGCGTTGGTAAGGGAGGATTTACCAACGCCCGATTGACCGACCAGGATACTGGTGTGTCCCCGCAGGCGTTCTTGCAGCGGGTCTAGCCCATGTGCCTGTTTCGCGCTGACCGTAATCAGGCTGTACCCGATATCGAGATACGGGGACAGCTGCCGGGTGAATGACTTCAGCCCGTCCGGGTCGAGCAAATCGGATTTGTTCAGCGTGATCAGCGCGTCGATACCCATGAGTTCGGTCACGATCAGATACTGATCGATCAGATAGCCGGAAGGCTCCGGTCGTGGCGCGACCACGATGACGAGCTGGGTCAGATTGGCGGCGAGCGCGCGTTGGCGGCCGGCATGGTCAGGGCGGGACAAGGCGCTTTGGCGTGGCAGCATCGCCGTGACGACGCCTTCGCCGTCGCCCGTGGTTTGCCAGACTACCCGATCGCCACAAACGATATCATCGACGTTGGCGCGAAACAGGCAGTGCCAGAGACCGTGCTTTGCGTCGGCCACGACCAAGTTCTGGCCGTGTCTGGTCACGACCCGGCCGGTCTGCTCGACGTGCCCGGCATGGTCGAGTGCGGCCTCCGCGCGCTCGGTAACGCGTTGTCGACGCGCTTGTTGAATCTTTACAATGCGTGCTTTTTGTTGTCCTGTCAGTCTCCGGCGGGCCATGGAACGATTGCGTGAGCGTCGGATTCAGTTGCCGAACCGGTAGTAGTGCGTGTTGAGATAGTCGACCACGGCAGCGATGTCGTCGTCGAACAACTTGGTGCCGATGTTCGCATCGCACATGCGCACCTGAGATTCGAGGCGCTTCAGTGAATCGACGCGGCGATCGGGCCGTGTGTAAACGCTGTCGTCGTGACACCGCGTGCATTGACTCTGAAGAAACTCACCGGCGTCGAAGTCAGCCGCGTTGGCGGATGTCATGGTGGCCAGGACGACGATGATCAAGGTTGCCGATAGGCGTGTTTTCATTGCAAGTTACTCCTGAATCGCTGGGTGAGTGGCTGCTTTTCCGGTCAAGTGTGCAATCCGTACCGGCGCAGGCGGATGACTGTGGTAAAACGCCGAGTACAGCGGATCAGGCGTGAGAGTGCTGGCGTTGTCGCGGTACATTTTGACCAGTCCGCTGATGAGATGCGAGGCGTCGGCGTGTTCGGCGGCGAAGGCGTCGGCCTCGAATTCGTGCTTGCGCGACAACCAAGCGGCCAGCGGCGAAGCGAAAAAGGAAAACGCCGGGGACGCGAGCATGAACAATAGCAGCGCGAGCGCGGGCGATTGCCGGTCCACACCGAGCCCGGTGTAAAACCAGTCCTGAGTCGCCAGCCAGGCGAGCAGCGCCAGGCCGAAAAGTGTCAGGACGGCGGTCAGAAGCAGGCGTTTGACGACATGCCTTTTTTTGAAATGACCGAGTTCGTGAGCCAGTACCGCCTCGACTTCCTGGTCCGCCAATCCGTTCAGCAGCGTATCGAAGAACACGATGCGCTTGTTGCGGCCAAATCCAGTGAAGTACGCGTTGCCGTGACTGGAGCGACGCGACCCGTCCATGACGTACATGCCCTCGCTGCGGAAACCGCAGCGCGACAGCAGCGACTCGAGCCGGGACCGTAGACTCGGGTTTTCGAGCGGGTCGAAGCTGTTGAACAGGGGTGCGATCCAGGTCGGATACGCCCAGGTGACAAAGAGCGTAAAGCCCATCCACAGCAGCCACGCAAAAACCCACCAGTTCGCCCCGGCGGTATCCATCACCCACAGGACGGCGACGAGCAGGGGCGTCCCCAGCGCCAGCCCGATCAACGCCTGCAGCGCCAGGTCCTTTGCGTAGCGTTGAGGCGTGGTGCGGTTGAAGCCGAATCGGCTTTCCACGCCGAAGGTTCGCCACAACGATAATGGCAGCGCCAGGGTTGCGCTGATAATCAGTACCGACAGTATCAAGCCCACGCCCTGCGGCAACGCGGACAGGCCGCTGGTTTGCCACGCCGCATCGAGCACGGCGATGCCTCCGCCCAGAGTCCACCCCAGCAGCACGGCCGCGCTGACCGGTATCTCGAATCGGCCGACCTGCAGCCGGGCGAGTGTGTAGTTGGCGGCCTTTCTGTGCTCCGCGAGGCTGATCTTGCCGACGAAGGCGTCGGGCACGGCGTCCGCGTTCGCCTGCACATGGCGCGACTGCCGTGCGGCCAGCCAGTACTCCAGCACGGCGCCGAGCAGCACCGCGGTCAGGAAAACGTAAGTGAAGCTGTTCATGGGCGAAATGGTAACCGCAGAACTGCTAAAATGCCCGTCTAAAACCCGCGTTGCCCATGAGCTAAGGAGTGTGTATGCCGGCCTCGGAACAAAACCTCATCTGGATCGACCTGGAGATGACCGGGCTGGATACGCAAAATGACCGGATAATCGAAATTGCTACGCTGGTGACCGATCCGCTGCTGAACTCGCTGGCGGAGGGGCCGACGGTGGCGATACACCAGCCCGACGACGTCCTCGCCGGTATGGACGAATGGAATACCCGGCAACATACCCGTTCGGGCCTGGTCGAGCGCAGCCGCGCGAGCGCGTTCGACGAGCGCGCCGCCGAACAGGCGACGCTGGCGTTCCTCGAGGAATGGGTGCCGAGGGGGGCGTCTCCCATGTGCGGCAATTCCATTTGTCAGGACCGGCGTTTCCTGGCGCGTTGCATGCCGGACCTGGAGGCATGGTTTCACTATCGGAGCCTGGATGTGTCTACCCTCAAGGAACTGGCGAGGCGTTGGGCGCCCGACGTCTACGCGGGCTTCGCTAAAGATTCGAGCCACTTGGCTATGGATGACATCCGCGATTCGATCAACGAGCTGCGCTTCTACCGGGATAATTTTCTGCATTTACCCTGAGCCAGCGCATCCAAACTCGTGGATTTGCGAATAGGCCGACAACTTTCGAACGGCCGTCTTTAAATTGTCATAATTTAGCGCCTATGCTTACGGCAATTAGCGCCTATGCTTAGGGTTTCATTTCGACACAGAGGGAGAGTTCCAGATGGCCGATGTTGCATCAGTATTGGGGAGCGAAGCCGAGGCTTTGCTCAGTTATCAATGCCAGACGATTTCGCGGGACATGTTGCAGGTGCCCGGTCCTGACTACGTGGATCGCGTGTTTGCGCTCAGCGATCGGAAAATCGGTGTGCTGCGCAACTTACAGACGATGTTCAACACCGGCCGGTTGGGCGGTAGCGGATATCTTTCCATTTTGCCGGTCGATCAGGGCGTGGAGCATTCCGCCGGCGCGTCGTTTGCCCCCAACCCGATCTATTTCGACCCCGAGCAGATCATTCGCCTGGCGATGGAAGGCGGTTGCAACGCTGTCGCCTCAACCCTTGGCGTGCTGGGATCGGTCGGGCGCAGATATGCCCACAAGATTCCGTTCCTGGTGAAGCTCAACCACAACGAACTGCTGACTTACCCGAATGAATTCGACCAAACCTTGTTCGCCAGCGTGGAGCAGGCGTTCGACATGGGCGCGGCGGCCGTGGGGGCGACGATCTATTTTGGTGCGCCGGAGTCGCGACGCCAGATTCAGGAAGTCAGCGAGGCGTTCCAGCAGGCGCACGAGCTGGGTATGGTGACGTTTTTGTGGGCCTATCTGCGCAACAACGGGTTCAAAAAAGGCGGCACCGATTACCATGAGGCCGCTGACCTGACGGGACAGGCCAATCACCTTGCGGTAACCATCGAGGCGGATATCGTCAAACAGAAACAGGCCACCTGCAACGGTGGCTTCAAGGCCGTCGAATTCGGCAAGACGCACCCCAAGGTATACGAGGATCTGACTTCCGATCACCCCATCGATCTGGTGCGGTATCAGGTGGCCAACTGCTATATGGGACGCATCGGCATGATCAATTCCGGTGGTCCGTCAGGGGGGCAGGACGATTTGCATCAGGCGGTGCGCACGGCCGTGATCAACAAGCGCGCCGGCGGCATGGGATTGATCTCCGGACGCAAGGCGTTCCAGAAGCCCATGGACGAGGGGGTTAAACTGCTGAATGCGATCCAGGACGTCTATCTCTCCGATCAGGTGACCATCGCCTAGCAGTCGATTCAGGCGCAATTGCGGGAGCGGGCGGGTGCCCGTTCCCGTCGCGGCGCCGCTCAGTTCGAACGCGGTTGCGCGGGCCGTTCGGCATGCCGCCGCAGAGCCCATTGCGTATGTTCGCGTACGATGTCACTGGGATGCATGGCGCGTGCCTGGAGTGCTGCCACGACGGCGTCCGAGGTGGGGGCATTGCCCAGAGCGACGGCGACGTTGCGTAACCAGCGTTCCCAGCCGATACGACGAATCGCTGAACCTTCGGTACGTGCCAGAAACTCGGCCTCGGACCAGGCAAACACCTCGATCAGACTCGCCGAGTCCAGCCTGTGACGCGGCAGAAAATCGGTTTCGTCGGTGGGTGCGGCGAACCGGTTCCACGGGCAGACGAGCTGACAGTCGTCGCAACCGTAGATCCGGTTTCCCAATTGGGCACGATGCGCTTCGGGAATCGAACCGTGCAACTCGATGGTCAGATATGAAATGCAACGGCGGGCATCCAACTGGTAGGGCGCGACGATGGCCCGGGTGGGGCAGACGTCGATACATGCCTGGCAGCTGCCGCAGTGGTCGGTCAGCGGTGAGTCCGACGGCAGGGGAAGATCGGTGTAGAGTTCACCGAGAAAAAACCAGGATCCCGCTTCGCGGCTGAGTACGTTGGTGTGCTTGCCCATCCAGCCAAGCCCCGCCTTGACCGCCAGCGGTTTTTCCAGCACCGGCGCCGAGTCCACGAACACCCGATGGCCGAATTCACCCACCCGGTCGGCGATCACAACGGCCAGTTTCTGCAGCCGCTGGCGCAGCGTCTTGTGATAGTCGCGCCCCAGCGCGTAACGCGAGACGAAGGCGCTGGCCGGATCGGCGAGAGCCAGTTCCGGGTCGTCGCTCGGCGGCAGGTAGTCCATGCGGACACTGATCACGGATAGAGTGCCGGGGATCAGCGCCGCCGGTCTCGAGCGCCTGTGGCCGTGGCGCGCCAGATACTGCATTTCGCCATGAAACCCCTGCGCCAACCACTGCGCAAGGTGCGTTTCGGCGGAGGTCAGATCGGTGTCAGCGATCCCGACTTTCTGAAATCCCAACGCCCTGCCACGGGACTTGATCTCATGCGCCAGGGCCGCGTAGTCGATCGATTCTTTTACGTCAGGCATGCAGGAAATCCGCTCGGGTGCACTTACAATAGTAGAAGGTTGTCTTGCGGATTCAATTGATCATGACTATGCGAGTTTTGCCCAAAACGGACGAATTGCCGCGCGCCCTGTATCGCGCTGAACAGGTGCGGGCCCTGGACCGTGTCGCCATCGAGCGTTACGGCATCGCCGGCGCAGAGTTGATGGAACGCGCCGGGCGGGGCGCCTTCACGCTGCTGCAGCGGTTGTGGCCCGACGCGCGGGACATTACCGTCCTCGTGGGTACCGGAAACAACGGCGGCGATGGGTACGTCGTCGCGCGCCTGGCCTACGAAGCCGGTTTCACGGTGCGGGTGCTGCAACTGGGCGATCCGGAAAAGATTCGCGGCGATGCGCTGCTGCAAGCGCAACGTTATCAGGCGGCGGGTGGGGCATGGTCGATGTACAACGAGTTATCCGAGCGTACGGACGTCATCGTCGACGGTATGCTCGGGACGGGGTTGGAGCGTGAAGTCAGCGCGGCGTGGGCCGCGGCCATCGAAGACATCAACAGCGATACCGCCCCGGTCTTGGCGCTCGACATTCCGTCGGGTCTGCATGCGGACAGCGGCCGCGCGATGGGTATCGCGGTGCACGCCTCCGCCACCATCAGTTTTATCGGACTGAAGCAAGGCATGTTCACGGGCGACGGACCGGCTTGTTGTGGCGCGGTCCACTTCGACGCACTCGAAGTGCCGGCCCGTATATACGCCACCGAGATACTGTCTGCCCGACGCATCGATCTGCACGGAGAGCGGCACCTGCTACATCCGCGGCGTGCCACTGCCCATAAAGGGCAAATGGGCCATGTACTGGTGGTCGGGGGTGACCGGGGATTCGGCGGTGCGGCGCGCCTGACAGCGGAGGCGGCGGCGCGCAGCGGGGCGGGACTAGTCAGTCTGGCCACCCGTCCTGAGCACGTGGCCCCTGTCCTCAGCGCCAGGCCCGAGATCATGGTGCGCGGGGTGGTCGACGCGGACGACTTGTCCGGATTGCTCAAACAGGCCTCGGTCATTGCGGTCGGGCCGGGTCTGGGTCGCGACCGTTGGGGCAGGGCCCTGTGGAGCCGGGTCGCTGAGGTCGCCAAGCCGTTGATCGTCGATGCCGACGGCCTGAATCTGCTGGCGGAATCGCCGCGCTACCGTGATGACTGGGTACTGACCCCCCACCCCGGTGAAGCGGCCCGCCTGCTGGCACGCAATACATCGCAGATTCAGGCCGACCGATTCGCCGCGGTGCGCAACTTGCGGCTTCGGTTCGGCGGTGTTGCGCTACTAAAAGGCGCCGGCACCCTGGTGAGCGTTGAAAATACACGGCCGGTGGGGGTCTGCAGCAGCGGCAATCCCGGTATGGCGAGCGGTGGTATGGGCGATGTGTTGACCGGCGTGATCGCGGGACTGGTTGCGCAGGGGTTTACCCTCGGCGACGCGACCGAGTTGGGGGTCTGTCTGCACGCTGCGGCGGCTGACGCGGCGGCGCTCGATGGAGGAGAACGCGGCATGCTGGCGACGGATCTCATGCCGCAGTTGCGTCGTTTCGTCAACCCCCGGTGACGGGTTTGTCGTTTTATCTGCCGGATGCCGCGACCCAGGAGCAATTGGGGGCCGCGCTGGCGGTGGCAGGCCCGGTTCACGCGCTGGTGTTTCTGGAGGGTGATCTGGGCGCCGGAAAAACGACCCTGGCGAGGGGGTTTCTGCGCGCGCGCGGTTATGGCGGTCCGGTCCGCAGCCCGACCTACACGCTGGTCGAGCCTTACGAACTGGCAACCGGCGCGGTCTATCACCTCGATTTATACCGCTTGGGCGACCGCGAAGAACTGGAGTACCTCGGCGTGCGCGAGCTGTTCGATCGCGACGTCGTGCTTCTGATTGAATGGCCCGATCGCGGCGTCGGCTGGTTAGCCGAACCCGATCTGCGGATTCAGATCAAGCACCGGGAAAGCGGTCGTGACCTGAAGCTGCTTCCCACGTCGGATATAGGGGCTAAGTGGTTGCAGCGGCTGGATTTTCAGATCCTTAAGTAAAAACTAGATATCGATCTTATCTGCACGATATTTCTAGGAAAATATTTTTCGCTATGCTATTTTCTAAACTACCGGTCCAGCATTTTTTTACGAATTGCGCCATGAAATCACTCGTTGCAGCGTGTTTACTAGGGGTTATGTGTGTCCAGGGTGCCGTGGCGGCGCGTGTGGACGGTGTGCGTCTGTGGACAGCGCCGGATCATACCCGCCTGGTCATCGACGTCGACGCGCCGGTCGAGCACGAGCTGTTCGCGCTGTCGGACCCCGAGCGGCTGGTGATCGATCTCAGCGCCAGCCGGCTGAATACCGAACTCGAATCGGCGGACTTCAAGAATCGGCACCTGCGCGGCCTGCGTCACGGTAGCAGAAACGAGAAAGACCTGCGCGTAGTGCTCGATCTGAAAGCCAAAGTGCGGCCGAAAAGTTTTCTTCTCAAGCCGCAGAACCAATACGGGCATCGCCTGGTAATCGACCTCTTCGATCACGAAGGCGCGGCCAAGCAGCCGCGTATCGCCAAGAGCACCGACCAGATCGACGGGGGGCGGGATATTGTCGTAGCGGTGGATCCGGGTCATGGCGGCGACGACCCTGGGGCGATCGGCCGCAAACACCGCACGCAGGAAAAACGCGTGACGCTGGAAATCGCGCACCGCCTGAAGCGCCTGATCGACGTCGAGCCGGGGATGAAGGCCGTTTTGACGCGCACCGGCGACTACTACGTCGGGCTGCGCAAGCGCATGGATATCGCGCGCCGGGAGCGTGCCGATCTGTTCGTCTCCATTCACGCCGACGCATTCAAGGACAAACGCGTTCACGGGGCGTCTGTTTATGTCGTATCGCGCAAGGGCGCGTCCAGCGAGGCCGCCCGTTGGCTCGCGACTCAGGAAAACGCCGCCGATCTGGTCGGAGGTGTCAGTCTGGACGACAAGCATCCCGTATTGGCATCGGTCTTGTTGGATTTGTCGCAATCGGCGACCCGTCAGGCCAGTCAGGCGGCGGCGCAGCACATTTTCCATGAGTTAGGTCAAATCTCCAAGGTCCATGGGCAGCGCGTGCAACGGGCGGGTTTCGTGGTGCTGAAGTCGCCCGACATTCCTTCGATACTGGTCGAAACCGGTTTTATCTCCAATCCGGGAGAAGAAAAGCGCTTGCGCCATGCGCGGCATCAGCAACAGTTGGCCGAGGGGATTCTGGCGGGTATCAAGAGCTATTTCAAAGAAACGCCGCCGCCCGGGACCCTGCTTGCGCAACGGCGCGCGGAGGAGCGCAAGCACGTGATCAAGGCCGGCGACACATTGTCGGAAATCGCACTGCGGTATCAGGTCAGCCTGGGAATCCTCAAGGAGCAAAACGCGCTGAATGGCGACGTGATACGTGTCGGCCAGGTGCTGCGCATTCCCGAAGGCTGAATTCCCGACCCGTCCGTACCGGCGCCGAAATCGTCGGCGTGTTGGCGATTTATCGCGCTACGGTCCGCGCGTCGCTGTGGCAAAATGCGGCGCATGACCCGCCGTATCCATCCCCTGCCTTCATTGCTCGTCAACCAGATCGCCGCCGGCGAGGTGGTTGAGCGGCCGGCGTCGGTGGTCAAGGAACTGGTCGAAAACAGTCTGGATGCGGCCGCGACCCGGATCGAGATCGACATTGGCCAGGGCGGCGTCAAGCTGATCCGCGTGCGTGACAGCGGTGTGGGTATTCACCACGACGACCTGGTGCTGGCGCTATCCCGCCATGCCACCAGCAAGGTGCAGACGCTGCACGATCTCGAACGCATCCGCAGCATGGGATTTCGTGGCGAGGCGCTGCCGAGTATCGCTTCGGTGTCGCGGTTAACGCTGACCTCGTGCGCGCAAGGCGCCGAGCGGGCCTGGAAGATAGACGCGAACGACGAGCAAGCGGCTCCCGCAGCGCATCCGCCAGGGACCACGGTCGAGGTACGCGACCTGTTCTACAATACCCCGGCACGGCGTAAATTTCTGCGCACCGAAAAAACCGAAGCAGGTCATGTGGAATTGGTTGTCAGGCGACTGGCGCTGGTGCGATTCGACGTTGCGCTGACACTTCGCCACAACCGGCGCGACGTCTTTTCGGTCGCCGCCGCCGCGTCGGACCGAGATCGTGAAGGTCGAATCGCCGGGCTGCTCGGCAAGGCCTTCCTGGCCCAGTCGCTCAGATTCGAGCATGCCGCGGCGGGGCTGCGGCTGCACGGCTGGGTAGGGCTGCCGACGTTCTCCCGCTCGCAGGCCGACCAGCAGTTCTTCTACGTCAACGGCCGCATGGTGCGCGACAAGCTGGTGACCCACGCGGTGCGCCAGGCCTACCAGGACGTGCTTTACCATGGTCGGCATCCTGCCTATGTGGTCTATCTCGAGCTGGACCCGGTCATGGTCGACGTTAATGTCCACCCGACCAAGCACGAGGTCAGGTTTCGCGAAGGGCGCCTGGTACACGACTTTATTTTTCGCACCCTGCATCAGGTGCTGGCCGACGTGCGGCCGGGCGATGGGGCGACCGCAGCGGGTGATGCGGCTGCCTGGCAGCCAGAAACGGACAGCGCCGCGCCGGCGGACAACACCGGCGCAGTCGCGCATCCGGTGGCGGGCGGTGGCGCCCCGCCGCGACAAGCGACCATTCCGCTGGCTGTCAGGGATCAGGCCGCGGCTTACGGTGCGGCGATGTCGTGGCAGGCGCCGCCCGGGGCGGGTGTGAAGCCTGCCGCGGCCGGCGACCCGGATGCCGATCTGCCACCCTTGGGCTTTGCCTTGGCGCAATTGCAAGGATTGTACGTACTGTCGCAAAACCAATGGGGACTGGTGGTGGTCGATATGCACGCGGCGCACGAGCGCATCACCTATGAACGCCTGAAGCGATCGCGCGACGGCGAGGGCATCCGCAGTCAACCGCTGCTGGTGCCGGTGCCGGTCAAGGTCAGTCCACGCGAAGCCGAGCTTGCGCAGGTGCATTCAGACGTGTTTGATGTATTGGGTTTCAGTATCGACCGGCTCGACACCGATACGCTGGTGGTGCGCGCGGTGCCGGTAATTCTGCAGCATTCCGATCCCGAGCAACTGCTTCGTGACGTCCTGTCCGATCTGGCGATGTACGGCAGTTCGCAGCGGATCGAACAGGCAATAAACCATGTCCTTTCGACCATGGCCTGCCACGGATCGGTACGCGCCAACCGCCGCCTGAGCATGGATGAAATGAACGCCTTGTTGCGCGACATCGAACGTACCGAGCGCTCCGGTCAATGCAATCACGGACGTCCGACCTGGACCCAGTTGAGTATCAAGGAACTCGACAAGCTTTTCTTGAGGGGCCGATGAAGCACGCCGTGAGCCTGTCTGTCATCGTGTTGTTCGCATTGCTCGCGCACTGGCACCGGGAACCGATCAGGGTCCGTTTACGCGACCGACCGGCGGCGGTCAATGCGGGTTGAGGATGCGCGGCCGCCGGCTGTGTTTCTGATGGGCCCGACGGCATCGGGCAAAACCGATTTCGCGGTGCAACTGGTGCGGCGGTTTCCGCTGCAGATCATCAGCGTCGATTCGGCGCTGGTCTACCGCGGCATGGATATCGGTACCGCCAAGCCGGATGCGGCGGTACGGCAAGTGGCGCCGCATCGGCTGGTCGACATTTGCGATCCTCGCGAAACTTACTCTGCCGCAAGATTTCGCACTGATGCCTTGGATGCGATGGCCGAGATCACGGCCGCCGGGCGGGTACCACTGCTGGTCGGGGGCACCATGCTGTACTTCCGCGGCCTGCAGCAGGGCCTGGCGGCGCTGCCGCAGGCCGATCGCGGCGTCCGGGACGAGTTGGAGCGGGATCTGGCGGCGTACGGGCTGGCGACGTTGCACCGGCGGTTGCGACAAATCGACCCGGTCTCGGCGGCGCGCATCCATCCGCACGACCCGCAACGCACCCTGCGTGCCCTGGAGGTATACGAATTGACAGGCAGAACCTTGAGCGAGCTCCATGCGGAGCAACGTGAAATCCGGTTTCCCTACCGGCGGCTGAAACTGGTCTGCGCGTCGCCCAGCCGCGAGCAGCTGCACGACCGCATCGCGCGTCGTTTCGACGCCATGCTCGAAGCCGGGCTGGTCGACGAAGTTCGCCGGTTACTCGAGCAGGGGGTTCCCTTGGAGTCATCCGCGATGCGCGCCGTCGGCTATCGACAGGTGGCCATGTTTCTGACAGGAGAGTACGATCGGGATCAGATGAGAGAGCGGGCGATTACCGCTACAAGGCAATTGGCGAAACGACAAATGACCTGGTTGCGATCCGAACCCGGCTGCCACCGGTTTCAACCGGAGTCAACCGAACAGGTTGAACAGGCCTTGAAATTGGTTGCGGCGCACCTTACTAGAGACTAATAAGTGCTATATTTCATTAATCGAGCGATTGCGGTGTGCTATATTCATGCCAGTACGAAGAGCTGACTTTAACATACTCATTGGCGGGTGGTTTTTTCCGCGTTACATAACAACTGGGAGTCGAAAAAAATGTCAAAAGGGCAAAGTCTCCAAGACCCTTTTTTAAACGCGTTGCGCAAAGAGCGTATACCGGTCTCTATCTTTTTAGTGAATGGAATCAAGCTTCAAGGCCAGATAGAATCTTTCGATCAGTTTGTCGTACTGTTGAAAAATAGCGTCAGTCAGATGGTCTATAAACACGCGATCTCGACGATTGTGCCGGCCAGAAATGTGCGGCTCGCACCGCCAGTAGACGCGCCTGCCGAACCGGGTGAGCCAGGTAACGCCTGAATCATTCGCGCGCTCTTGTTATCTTTACCCATGCGGCTTCCCGGCAAACCCCGGGAGGTCGCATGTACGTTACCCCGCAGGACGATGCCAAGGCCTCAAAACCGGTCGCACGCTGCGTGTCGTTGTATCGGTCTGACCGGTGCGATGCGGCGACGTGGGCAAGAGGCAGATCGGTTTTGATTCGTTGTTCGATCCGAAGTAGACGGCCGGTACCGGGACGCGACTGAATGTTTGAACGACCTCAGGCAGGCGAACGCGCGGTATTGGTACACCTGAATCTGGCCGGTAGCGGACAGGACGTTGCGCCGAACGAGTTTAGAGATCTGGCGGTGTCGGCGGGTGCCATTCCGGTCGGTACGGTGGGCGGAAACCGTCTCGCCCCTGATCCACGGCTGTTCGTCGGACCGGGGAAAGCCGACGAGATTCGCCATTTGCTGGAGACCAACGAGGCCGAACTGGTTATCTTCGATCATCAACTCAGCCCAAGCCAGGAACGCAACCTGGAAAAGGTTCTGCAGTGCCGCGTGTTGGATCGAACCGGTTTGATCCTGGACATCTTCGCGCAGCGCGCGCGCTCATTCGAAGGCAAACTGCAGGTCGAACTGGCGCAACTGCGGCACCTTTCTACGCGTCTGGTGCGAGGCTGGACGCACCTGGAGCGACAAAAAGGCGGCATCGGTTTACGCGGTCCCGGCGAGACACAGCTGGAGACGGACCGTCGCTTGCTCGGACAGCGCATCCAGCAGATCGGACGTCGACTGGAACGCGTTGACGGCCAACGCGAACAAAGCCGGCGCGCACGTCGGCGCGCCGACGTACCGACGGTCTCATTGGTCGGCTACACCAATGCGGGCAAGTCGACGTTATTCAATCTTCTGACTTCATCCGAGGTTTACGCCAAGGACCAATTGTTTGCGACCCTCGATCCGACGCTGCGCCGTTTGCCTTTGCCAAGCGGCGAAAATCTCGTACTGGCCGATACGGTCGGGTTTATTACCGATCTCCCGCACGAACTTGTGGCCGCGTTCCGCTCGACGCTGCAGGAAACCTGCGAAGCGTCCCTATTGCTGCATGTCGTGGATGCGGCCAGCGCGGAACGCGATGCAAACATCGATGAAGTAGCGCAGGTGTTGGCGCAGATCGGTGCCGATGACGTGCACATGATCGAGGTGTTCAACAAGATCGACTTGCTCAACGGATGTGAGCCACACCTCGAGCGGGACGAACAGGGTCGGGTTTGCCGGGTTTGGCTCTCGGCCAACACCGGTGCCGGAATCGACCTGTTGCTAGTGGGGTTAGGGGAGTTTTTCAGTCGCGAGCGTGTCCACCGTAAGGTGCGCCTGACGCCGCACGACGGCAGACTGCGTGCCTTGCTGTACGAGCGCGGTCGGATCATCGACGAAGAAAATGCGGACGATGGCGGATCACGGGTCACGTTTGAACTGGCACGACGCGATTTCGAACAATTGCTGAAGCGGGAGCCTGCACTCGAACGCCAGTTGGTCGGCGAAGGTAGCAGCAGCGAGTGAATTGGCGGACGATCCGCGCAACTTACTCCAAGCGATATTCACAACGGATTTTACACAGTCGAGGTGCGGCGATTGAAGGTCTGGCGTCAGAATTTGGTGCCGCGACCCGTTCGGGCGCACTGCCGGTTAAACGGATGTTTTGGAAGAACGGTGGGTCATGTGTTCGATCGGCACACAGTATCGAGTAGAATCCGCCTCTAGACGGCGCCGTGAGGCACTCAATTTTTAAACAATTCGGAGCAGCAAATGGCCTGGAATGAACCGGGTGGTGGAAAAGACAAAGATCCCTGGGGTGGCAAAGGTGGTGACCAGGGACCGCCAGACCTCGACGAAGTAGTCAAGAAACTGCAGGAAAAAATGGGCGGGCTGTTCGGCGGTCTGCGTGGTGGTCGCGGTGGTGACGGGGGCGGCAACGGCGGATCGCCGTTTGGCGGCGGCGGCAGCGGCGGCAAAAAGATGGCCGGAATCGGTGTATTCGTGGCCCTTGCGGCGATCGTGTTTCTCGCCTTCGAAGCCTTCTACACCATCCAGCCGGCGCAACGCGGTGTCATCAAACGGCTTGGCGAGTATTCGAAAGTGACCGAACCGGGGCCGCACCTGAAATTGCCGTTTATCGATGAGGTTATGAAGGTCGATGTTGACAAGGTGCATGAGTTTCCGCATCGGGCGCAGATGCTGACGCGGGACGAGGCGATAGTCGACGTCATCCTGTCGGTTCAATATCGGATCCAGGATGCCGCCGATTACCTGTTCCAGGACGCCAACCCCGAAAATTCGATTAAGGGCGCGATGGAATCCAGTCTACGCGAAGTGATTGGACGTAGCGGCCTGGATGAGATCACGACCGAAAATCGTAGTGGCATCGCGGAGGCAGTGCGGATTGGCACACAGGAACTGATGGACCTCTACCGTACGGGCCTGCTGGTCACCAACGTAGCGATTCAGGATGCAGCGCCGCCCGATGAGGTCAGAGACGCCTTTGCCGATGCCATCAAGGCGCGGGAAGACAATGTTCGCTTGCAAAACCAGGCAGAAGCCTATGCCAACGATGTTATCCCGCGTGCACGCGGTGGCGCTGCGCGTCAAGTCGAGGCGGCCAAAGCTCACAAGGCCAGAGTTGTCGCGGAAGCCGAAGGTGAATCGCAGCGTTTTCTGGCGTTGCTGAAAGAGTACCAAAAGGCACCGCGGGTTACCCGTGAACGTTTGTACCTGGATACCGTGCAGGAGGCTATGGCGAATTCCAGTAAGATATTGCTCGACATGAAGGAAGGGAGCAATCTCACGTATCTGCCTTTGGACAAGATTCTGCAACAACCCGTGGCGCCGCAGCGCGGTACCAACAGCCAACCGGCCGGGCAGACGCAAACACCGCCGGGCGATACTACAAGCAGTCGGGCGCGCGACTTCACGCGCGGTAGGAGTGTTCGCTAATGAGCTCGAATAAAGGTTTACTGGGTCTGATCGGCATTGCGCTGTTTGCGCTGATCATGTTCTCGTCGCTGTTCATCGTGCAGCAGGAGCAGTTGGCGTTGCGCCTGCAGTTGGGTGAGATCAAGTCTGCGGATTACGATCCCGGACTGCACTTCAAAATGCCGCTGATTCAAAACGTCGTGCTATTCGACAAGCGGATCCAAACGCTGGACGCCCAACCGCAGAGCTACCTTACCGTCGAGAAGAAATTCGTGGTGGTGGATTCGTTTATCAAATGGCGAATTGCCAACGTTGCGCAGTTTTACCGTTCTACGCGAGGAAATCTGGCCTCGGCTTCGCGCCTGCTGGCGGATCGGATCAACGCGGCACTGCGTGATGAGTTCGGTAAAAGGACCGTTCAGGAAGTGGTATCGGGCGAACGGACGGCGATCATGCAGTCGATCGCCAAGGAAGGTGACGAACTGGCCAGCGACCTGGGTGTCGAAATCGTCGACGTTCGGGTCAAGCGGATCGACTTCCCGGACGACATCAGCGAGAGCATCTACGAGCGAATGCGCACCGAGCGGCAGAGGGTCGCGGCGGAGTTACGTGCGCAGGGCGCGGAGGCCGCGGAACGGATTCAGGCGGATGCCGATCGTCAGCGCACGGAAATTATGGCGCAAGCCTATCGAGAGGCCGAGCTTCTCCGCGGTGAGGGTGACGCCAAGGCGGCTGAAGTCTACGCCGCGGCGTTTGATCAAGATGCGGACTTCTATTCTTTTTGGCGAAGCCTGGGTGCCTACCGAGAGGTGTTTCAAGGCGGCGGAAGTGCTATGGTTCTGGACCCGGACTCGGAATTCTTCCGTTATTTCAAGAATCGCGAGGGGAAGGTGGAATAGACATTCCGAGGTGCCTCTGACACAATTCGCAGGGTGCGGGTTGATCCGACCGTTTGAGCGCCCGGCGCGGCGGTATTCGACTGCCGTGCGGGCGCGTGCACATCAGGTAACCGAAGAGCGAAACAGCCGGGCGGCGCCCCGGCGTTTTTTTGGCAGCCGCCATGTGGCATGACCTGATGGTCGCCGTCGCGCTGATGCTGGTGCTGGAGGGCGTATTGCCGTTCCTCAGTCCGGATGGTTTCAAGAACAGCCTGCGGCTGCTCGGCCAGCTGGATGACGCGTCGATTCGTTACGGCGGCTTGGCCTGCATGGTTGTGGGTGTCCTTCTTCTTTATCTCGTAAACTGAATCCGAAATGCAGAACGAGCGTTGGCTGCTACCCGAGGGTATTGACGAATTGCTGCCGGACCAGGCCAGGCGCCTGGAGGCGTTGCGCCGGCGCCTGCTCGATCTCCACGAAAGCTGGGGCTACGAGCTGGTGATTACTCCCTTTATCGAATTCCTCGATTCCTTGTTGACGGGCACGGGCAAGGACCTCGATCTGCAAACCTTCAAACTCACCGATCAGGTCAGCGGTCGTTTGCTGGGCGTGCGGGCGGATATCACACCGCAGGCCGCGCGCATCGATGCCCACCGTTTGCGTCGGGAGGCGCCCACGCGCCTGTGCTATCTGGGCAGTGTCCTGCGCACCAGGATGGATGACTACGCCGGCTCGAGAAGCCCGTTGCAGATAGGCGCCGAGTTGTACGGTCACGCAGGCGTCGAAAGCGATGTGGAAGTACTGTGCCTGATGATGGCGGCCCTGCAGGCAGCCGAAGTTGAGGATCTATATCTGGATGTCGGCCATGTGGGTATTTTCCGCGGCCTGGCGGCACAGGCCGGGCTGAATGCCGTTCAGGAACACGCCTTGTTTACTGCGTTGCAGCGCAAGGCCGAGCCGGAAGTGGTGTCTTTGGTGCGCGACTACGGGGTACCGAGCGCGGCGGCGGAGCGCCTGATCGCTTTGACGAGCCTGAACGGCGGTGAGGACGTGATCCCCGTGGCCAGGAAGCGCCTGGCGGGTGCCGCGTCGGAAGTCTTGGCTGCCATCGACTACGTGGAAGATTTAAGTGCCGAACTCAGCCGCCGTTTGCCCAACGTGCCGCTGCACTACGATTTCGCCGAGCTGCGCGGCTATGGCTACCACAGTGGCGTGGTGTTCGCGGCCTTCGTTCCCGGTGAGGGTCAGGCCGTCGCCGGTGGCGGCCGCTACGATCATATCGGTGAAGTGTTCGGCCGGGCGCGCCCCGCCACGGGGTTCAGCGCCGATCTCAAAACGCTGCTGCGGGTCGGTCATTTCGCCGCTCCGGCGCTCCGCGGCCGCATGCTGGCGCCGCAGTCCGGCGCAGCCGAACTGGAGCAGCGCATAGCGGAACTCCGCGTGGACGGCTGGGCGATCGTACGGGAATTGCCGGGACAGGTCGGGGGCGCGAGCGACCTGGGTTGTACTCATACGCTTGAATTGACCGACGGGCGCTGGCAGCCGCGTCCGCTTGGTTGAATGGCGTCGGGGGACCGGGGTTGTCAACGTGCCGTTTTTTGAATCGTGATCGGGATGGGATGCAAGATCGAAACGGGGTCAAGGCCGCATGCCGCTGGGCTGAGCGACTGACCGCTTTTCCGACAGTACTAGAACAGAGAAAAAGCTATGGGTAAGAACGTTGTCGTCATCGGGACACAATGGGGAGACGAAGGCAAGGGAAAGGTCGTCGATTTGCTGACCGATCAAGCCGATGCCGTAGTGCGATTTCAGGGGGGCCACAATGCCGGACACACCCTGGTCATCGACGGAAAGCAAACGGTCCTGCATCTGATCCCCTCCGGTATATTGCGTGAAAACGTGCGCTGCCTGATCGGCAACGGCGTGGTCTTGTCTCCCAGCGCGTTGCTGGAAGAACTCGAAATGCTGGAACGGGGCGGGGTGGATACGCGCTCGCGTTTGGGCATCAGCGAATCCTGTCCGGTGATCTTTCCCTATCACGTGGCGCTGGATCACGCGCGCGAAACCGCGCGCGGGAAAAAGGCCATAGGCACGACTGGACGCGGAATCGGTCCCGCTTACGAAGACAAGGTTTCGCGGCGTGGCATACGCCTGGGCGAATTGTTCGACGCCGAGCATTTCAAAGACCGCTTGCGTGAGGTGATGGAGTACCACAACTGGTCACTGGAACACTATTTCAAGCAACCCGTCGTCGACTATCGGGCGGTGCTGGATGAAGGTCTGGCGCACGCTGAAGTCATTCGTCCCCTGATCGAGGATGTGACCGGCACATTGCACCGGCTGCGGCGTGAAGGAAAGCACGTGATGTACGAGGGTGCGCAAGGTGCGCTCCTGGACATCGATCACGGCACCTACCCCTATGTCACGTCGTCGAACACCACGTCCGGCGGCGCGTGCACGGGTTCGGGCACGGGACCGCGCGAAATCGATTACGTGCTGGGCATCGTAAAAGCCTATACGACCCGGGTCGGGGCGGGGCCGTTTCCGACCGAACTGTTCGACAGCGACGGAGATCACCTGGGCACCAAGGGGCACGAATTCGGTGCCACCACCGGGCGCAAGCGGCGTTGCGGTTGGTTGGACACCGTTGCATTGCGTCGCTCGCTGACCATCAACAGCGTCACCGGTATCTGTCTAACCAAACTGGACGTGCTGGACGGGTTGGATACGGTTAAGATCTGCGTCGCCTACAAGGCCGACGGGAAGGAACTGGACACCCCGCCAGTGGGCGCCGACGGTTTTGAGAAATGTGAGCCGGTTTACGTCGATCTGCCGGGCTGGTCGGAAACGACTGTCGGTGCAAAATCACTGGATGAGCTGCCGGAAACCGCTCGGGCCTATATCCGTAAGGTCGAAGAGCTTTGCGAAACCCCGGTCGATATCGTTTCTACCGGCCCTGATCGCACGGAAACCATTGTCCTGCGGCATCCGTTCAGTTAACTGGACCGGACGGGCTCGGCGGTGACCTGCGGTTGATGCAAATCGCCGCCTCGCCGAGCGCGTCATGCGGACGCCGTTTGCATAGCTTTGGCGACGCGGCGTGTCGACCTGATCCGGGCCGCTGCACAATCCTATACGTTCTCCATAGCCTCAAGAAATCTGCGTCCCGGACGCTGCTCAGTTCGGGGTACGGGCGGGCACGTTGCTAGCGGCGAATGCCCGACGTTTCAGAGTCAGGCGCTATATATTTGGGAGATCGGCGTGCCCGCAGACAAGAATCGGTTGCTTCTCGAGATTGATAAAACCATCAGGGATGTGAACCGGGAGGTTATCAATCCAGAGATACCCGAGCTCACGTTGGATGACGTGATGCCGGTGATGCAGATGGTGGCGCGAGCGCGGGCGGTGTACCTGAAAGAACTGTTCGACCTGGCCGTGGTGGCGGGAGAAAAGATGCCGTCGCCGGACCAGATCAAGCAGTTGCGGCTGTTGCGCGTCATGTACGACGAACTGATCAACGGCGCTCAGGCCTTGGAAACGGCCATACAGCGCGGCTACCTGGATGTCGATTGAAGTTTCGCGCGGGACCGGCGTTCGTCTGCGGTTCAGATACTTGTATTTTTCAGGTGCTTCAATCCCTGTCTGTCACGAATCTTGTGTTATTCCTCTTTGAGACAAGCGCCGTTCGGTGGCTCGTCGCGCTAACCTGCATGTTGCACCGGAATCCGGGATGATCGCGCCGGCCAGGTGCGTTTGGACGCCGCCCTGGCGGGAAAACCATGGCCGTAGCTATGGTTTGAGGGAAAGGCAAGTCCCAGCGTGCCTGGACCAGCGAGGGCCTGGATAGATCGGCTGGTGCAACATTCAGGCTAAAACCCGGAGTTGCTTGACGAAGGTCAGCCCGTTGCGGTGCGTGATGCGAACTCGGGCATATTTTTGTCGCATCCGAGTGCCTAATATCTGTGCGTTTGCAGGGTGAACGCACCTAAGGAATGCAGTTGGAATCAAATCTCAGCGAAAAGCTTCGCCACACGATCGCCGTGTTCCTGCTCGGCATGGTGGTCTGGGTGGGACTGACAGGCAGTGTCGCCCGCGAAGAACTGGTTGCCGGCACCCTGGTCGCCGCGGTGACAGCCATTCTCGCGGCTGAACGACGTCCCGTGTTTGCCGGGTTACGCTTTAGTGTCACAGCGCCTCTCTATTTGGTGCGGTATCTGTTCGTTTTCGGCGTGGCGCTGTGGCGGGCGAATCTGGATATGGCTCGGCGCGTGCTTTCGCCTTCATTGCCCATTCGTCCGGCGGTCGTCGAGGTACAGACCGATCTGCGGTCCGATCTGGGCAGGTTGATGCTCGCCAACAGCATCACGCTCACACCGGGTACGTTGACCGTAGACATACACGAGGGCATTCTGCTGGTGCATTGGGTCGATTGTCCGCCCGATGCCGATCTGCAAACCACGACCCGGGCCATCGCGGCCGATTTCGAAAAGCATTTGCAGGGATTTCTTTACTGATGATCACTTTCATAGACGCACTGGTCCTGGGTCTGCTCGGGGTGGCGGTGTTGTTTTCGCTGATCCGCCTTTGGCTGGGTCCCTATGCTCCCGACCGTATCGTCGCCGCCGATACCTTATCCGTCATTGCGACGGCCGGGATTGTCGCACTGGCCTTGATTTTCGACAGTGCCCTGTACCTGGATGTAGCGTTGATCTACGGTGTATTGGCCTTCGTCGGGATCGTGGCACTGGCGCGCGCGATCGAGGGCGGAGCATCGTGACCGTGATTGGCGACCTGTTGCTATTGCTGGGGGCAAGTTTCTGCCTGCTGGGAGCCCTCGGTCTGCTGCGCATGCCCGATGTCTACAATCGATTGCAGGCAGGCACCAAGGCGGTCACTCTGGGTTCGCTTGCGCTGTTGCTCGGGGTCGCGTTTCGTCACCCGGACTGGTGGCCCAAACTGTTGATGATTGCGTCGTTCATTCTGCTAACCAATCCCATCGGATCTTCCACGATTGCGCGCGCGCTGTATCGATCGGGCGTGCGCCCATGGCGCAAACCGGCCGCGTCAGCGCAAGCCGACGGGCGGGAGGCCTGACATGTTCTGGTTGGTGTTTGGCATCGTGTTACTGATGCTGGCGGCGGCGTTGGCGGTGCTGTTGTTCGACAATCTGCTGGCGGCTACCGCCGCGGCGTCTGTGGTGTCGTTGGGCGTCGCACTGATCTTTGTTTTGCTGCGGGCGCCGGATGTTGCAATGACCGAGGCGGCCGTCGGGGCGGGTCTCAGCGGTTTGATCCTGGCGCTCGCGTTGCGGCGACTGGGTCTATGGCACCTGGACAACCCAGCGGCCCAGGGAGAAGACGATGCGTAATATCGCCTCGTTGCTCTTTGTGGCCGGGTTCGCTTTTCTGATAATGGTGTTGACCGGATTGGTCGATTTCGGGGCGCCGCCGATGCGGGTTGGCAGCGCGATTCAGGCACTGGCGCCGCAGGAACTCGGCGCCGCCAACATCGTGACTGCCGTAGTCCTCGGCTATCGCGGTCTGGATACGTTGGGCGAACTTTCCATCTTGTTTGCCGCGGCCACGGCCGGCGGGTTCGTGCTCGGCAAGCCGCGCGCACCCAAGAGTGGCGCAACAGCCGGGGCTATCTTGCGGGCGGGTGCCGACGTGCTGTTCCCCCTGCTCTTGGTGATTGGTCTGTATATCGTTCTACATGGCCATCTGACGCCCGGCGGCGGATTTCAAGGCGGCGTGATCTTGGCGACCGCGTTCTTCCTACCGACGCTGGCGCGGCCCCGGACCTCGCTCGATCATCACTGGCTGAGCGCTGTCGAAGGCCTGGCCGGGGCCGGCTTTATCGTCATCGGTTTGCTCGGCCTGTATCGGGGCGGGGCGTTTCTGCAGCCCTGGCTGACGCAGGGTACCCTCGGCAGCCTGATATCCGCCGGCACGCTGCCGTTGCTGTATCTGGCCGTCGGTCTGAAAGTCGGCGCGGAACTGGCGGGTCTGCTGATACGGTTGAACGAGCCGGATCCGGAGCGCCCGGCATGACCGACGCGACGGGCATGGTCTTATTCGGTGGCGCGGTCGGTTTGGTGGCGCTGGGTATCGCCGGACTGGTCTTGAGCAATCATCTGTACCGGATGGTGTTGGCCCTGGCGATCGCCGAAGCGGGTGCCAATCTGTTGTTGGTGTTGGCCGGATACCGTTCGGGCGCCATCGCACCGATCGTCACCGGGCAGCTTGGTGCGCCGATGGTCGACCCGGTGCCGCAGGCCCTGGTTTTGACCGCGATCGTAATCGGTGTCGGGGTACAGGCCCTGGCGATCAGTCTGATCGTGCGCGTCAGGAACGCGTACGGGACCCTGGACATGCATGAAGTGAGGCTGCGGATGGAGGCGGATCTGGCGGATGCCGCCGACATCGGCCCGCCGTCGAGCCAGGAGCGGCCGGCGGGTGAACGTCACCTGCCGCCGCCTGCCGGTCAACCCACCGCCGAGGCTGGCCGATGAATCAGTTGGCCCTGCTCGTTGCGCTGCCGCTGTTCGCCGCCTTCCTGTTGCCGATCACCGGACAAATATCGATGACGGCGGCTCGCCTGGTCGGTCCCGCCGTGCTGTTGATGCTGGTATCAACGGTATGGCAGTTGTGGTCAGGTGCGGCATCGTTGCCAGCCTCGATCGCGCTCGGCGGGTTTCATCCGCCGCTGGGCATCACTTTCTACGTCGATGAACTGGCCCTGTTGTTCGCGCTGCTGGTGCCGGCGATGGCGTTGCTGATGTGGCCCTGGACTTCGCCGGACGGTATTCGGCAGTCGAGTTTGATGCTGCTGCTGGTCGCGGCCTGCAATGGCATGGCCCTGTCGGGCGATTTGTTCAATATCTATGTCTTTTACGAACTGGCGGCGGTCGCGACTTACGGCTTGGCGACCGACCGGGGAACACCGGCCGGATATGCCGCAGCTATTCGCTATCTGTTTTTGAGCGCCATGGGTTCGCTGCTCGCGCTGTTGGGCATTACCTTGCTGTATTTCGCCACGGGGACCCTGAACCTGGCGCAGTTGGCCACTTTGCAAACCGAATTCGCCGATCCGCTGGGCATTGCCGCCTTCCTGCTGCTGCTGTTGGGATTTGGCGTGAAGGCGGAACTGTTCCCGCTGAACGCCTGGGTGCCGGAGGTTTATGCGGGCGCCTCACGCCGCACGGCCGGTTTCCTGGCGGGCCTGGTGTCGAAGCTGTCGGTGCTGGTGCTGTTGCGCATGCTGATTCTGTTGTTCCCGCAGGAGGAAGCGCGGCAGGTGCTGTTGCTGCTGGGTCTGCTCGGGGTGGCCATCGGCGAGTTCGCGGCCTGGCGGGCACTTGATATGGTCCGTATGCTGGCCTGGTCTTCGATCGGGCAGTTGGGTCTGGTGTTTGTCGCCTTTTCGATATCGGGAAGTGCCGGTGTCGTAGCCGGGCTGGCGGTGACCTTGCATCACTTGGTTGCCAAGCCCGCTTTGTTTTTGCTCGCCGAACGTTGGGGGGGAAGCCTCCAGGGGCTGCGCGGGGCGGCCCGGACGTCACCGCTCGCGGCGGCTTTGTTCGTTGTTTTCGCGGCATCGCTCATCGGGTTGCCACCGCTTCCGGGCTTCTGGGCGAAGTTCCTCGTCTTACGCGGCTTGGTCGGCGACGGCGATACGCTGCAGGTAACGGCCGTCGCCGTGATCCTGATTTCGACCGTCGTCGAGGCGAACTACCTTTTCCGCACGATAACGATTCTTTATGCACGGGAAGGCGAGAAGCGGTCTCCGCCGCGCCATGCGCCCGTGGATCTGCTCACCGCGAGCCTGCTCGGTGTTTTGCTCTTGGCAGCCGTTGCCGTGCTCGAGCCGATGTTGACCGGGCTCGATCATCTGTCCGATATGGCGGTCGACGTGACGGGCTATATCCAAACCGTCTCACCGGTAGTTGGAGAACCCTAGCCGATGTCGTCGTTGGATATACTTTTCATCTCTGCCTTGTCGACTGTCGTGCTGACGGTTGTGCTGCGTTCATGGCGCCATTTGGGGTGGCTTGCGGCCGGCGCATATGCTCTCCAGTTGTCACTGGTGGCCGGCGACGGCGAGGTCGCGGCGCTACAGTTCAGGTTCGCTGTGCTCGGCGAATCGATGCGTTGGTCGCTGGACGGATTTGGTCGCTTGTTTGCGTTCATCACCCTGGGCGCTGCGTTGTTGAGCGCCTGGTACTCGGCGGGTGGCTGGGCGACAAAGGCCCGCAAAGACCCGACCGTGACGGGTCGGCTGCATATCGCGTTGTCGGTGAATGTGCTGGCTATGTTGCTGTTGCTGTCGGCAGGCGATTTTCTCACGGTTTTCATCGGTTGGGAGTTGGTGAGTTGGGCGGGATTGCTCCTGATGGCCTTGGGGGGATCCGCTTCGGTGCGCGCCGGCCTGCGTTACATCACTTATGCAATGACCGGGGGGATGGCGATACTCGCCGGGTTGGTGCTCGTCGACAGCTGGGCTGGTTCGCTGCAATTCATCGATTTTATCCAAGCGGTACCCGCACTGAGCGACGCCGAGGTATGGACGCTGGTGTTGTTGTTCGGCGTTGGGTTTGGCGTGAAGATGGGGCTGTTGCCGTTCCACTTGTGGCAGGCGGCGGCCTATGCGCTGACCCAAGGCCCGGCCGCCGCGTTCCTGGGCGCTATCGCCGCGCGCACGGGTCTGTTCGCGATGGTATTGGTGCTGGTGAAGTTTATCGGCCTGACCCGACTGACCGAGCTTCAGGTGTTGACGCCGTTGTTCAGTGCGCGCGATCTGCTGCTTTGGGTATCTGCACTGACCATCGTATTGCCGACCTTTACCGCTTTGCGCCAAAACGATGCGCGCCTGCTGCTGGCCTGGCACGGTATCGGGCAGGGCGGATATATGCTGATGGGCCTGCTATTGTCGGATGCCTTGGGCTCGGCGGGCGGCTTATTGCACGTGTTCAACCACGCGACGTACCAAGCGGCGCTGATGATGGCGGTGTTTGCCGTAGTTTATCGCACCGGTACCGCGAATCTCAACGAGTTGGGCGGACTGGTCGTGCGTATGCCGTTGACTTTCCTTACCATGTTGATCGGGATTATCGGCCTGGCCGGCCTGCCGCCGATGAACGGCTTTGTCTCGAAGTGGATGGTGTATCGGGCCTTGGTCAACGAAGGTATGCCGCTGTTGTTCGTGGCGGCGGTGGTCGGGACCCTAGGGACCATATTGAGTGTGTATAAGCTGATACACAATACCTTTCTTGGCCAATTGCGACTCGAGCACGGCGAAATTCGCGAAGCCCCGTGGAGCATGACCCTGCCTATGCTTATCCTGTGCGTGACGGTGTTCATCACTGGGTTTATGCCGGGTCTGGCATTGGAGTTCGTGGCCGATGCGCAGCGCGCTCTGGGGATCGCGGTGCTCGATTACACGCTCGGCGGCGTGGAATCGAGCCGCGGCAGTCTCGACATGATCTGGGTCTGCAGCATCCTGTTCGCCGGCTTCGGCGTGGGCGCGCTACTGTTTTATGCCGGGGGCGGCAAGGCGCGCCGCGTCCATCAACTGGACAACTACGCCGGCGGCCATTTTCTCACTGCCGACGTGCGCTATCAGTACAGCGACAACTTCTATGCCGGTCTCATGCATCTCATCAAACCCTGGTACCGAGGCAGCTTTCAGTGGTTGGAGCGGAGTTTGGTTTCCGGCGTTGACCTTGCCTCCATGGTCGCGCATGGGTTCTTCCGCCAGCGGCAACCGGCGATCTGGTTGTTGCTCAGCAGTGTCGCGCTCCTGGCCTGGGTGGTGATGTGATGAACTGGTTGCACGTAGTGCTCGAAGTCACCTTGATGCCGATACTGGCATTCGTGATTGGGCTGTTGATGGTATTGCTGATGCGCAAGGTCGGCGCGCGCCTGCAACGCCGCATCGGTCCGCCGTTTTTTCAGCCTTTGTACGACATACTGAAACTGTTCGGCAAGCGTACCCAGGTATCACACGGGTTGTTGCACGATATCGGCATCGTGATGGCCGTGGGCGGCTACGTCGCCGCCGAAACGCTGCTGCCGGTGCCGGGCATGAACGGCATTGCCGAGAAGGGCGGTCTGATCACTTTACTGTATTTCACCATGATTCCGTCGCTGGGCCTGGCTTTGGGGGTCGGGCAATGCGCCAACCCCAACGGTTCGATCGGCATCTCGCGGGCGCTGACCGCGATGGCGGCTTACGACATACCCTTCGTGATCGTGATCTTCGGCGTGGCCTGGCATTTCGGCTCGACCAACCTGATCGAAATCATCGCGCAGCAACAGGCAGGCGGTGTATCCACCTGGGGCATTACGCAGATGCCGCTGCTGGCCTTCGCCGGCCTGTTCGCCATGCAGGGCATGCTGGGTAAGCACCCGTTCGAGATCTATGTGGCCCCGGCGGAGATCGCCACGGGTCCGATGGTCGAGATGGGCGGCAAGTACCTTGGTGGCCTGTTCGTCATGCAGTGTTTCCAGCTGTATACCGCCAGCGTGCTGTACGTGACATTGTTTCTCGGCGGCGGCGAGAACTGGCCGTTCTTTCTCGGCAAGGTGTTTCTGGTCGTGCTGATCCCTGTATCGCTGGCCTTTTTGTTTCCCCGCTATCGTACCGAAGACGTGGTTGCGCTGCTGTGGAAATGGCCGGTCATGGCCGGGTTGCTCGGTCTTGCATTTGTGATGAATTGAGGTGTCGAGGATGTCATTGGACAATATATCGGTGGTCGCAGACGCTGGCCGCACGCGCGAACGCAGCAACCCGCTGGCGCGGGTGTTTGACGATTTGATGAGTTTTGCGCGCTCGCGCTCGCTGTTCGTACTGCACTATTGCACAGGTTGCGGCGCGATCGAACTGCCGCCCGCGATGACTTCGCGCTTCGACATGGAGCGGCTGGGGATTCAACCCATGGTATCCCCACGCCAGGCCGATATCCTGTTGATTACCGGTTACGTGTCGGTGAAGACGCTGAAACGCGTCATCCTGACCTACGAACAGATGGGTTCGCCCAAGTACGTCATTGGCATCTGTTCCTGCACGGTCAACGGCGGCATGTACTGGCAGAGCTACGCCACGGCAAAGAAGCTCAACGACTACATGCCGGTGGATCTGTACATCGCCGGTTGCATGCCGCGTCCTGAGGCCGTCATCGATGGACTGCAGGCCTTGATGGAAAACATTCGCCGGGGTAAGACGAACGGCTGGGAGGACTACTACCGGCGGTACGACTATTACCTGGCGAATCAGCAACGGTTGTTTGGCGAAAACTGGCAGACGCCCAGCGACGTGATCGGTGAAGCGCGGGATTACGGCCTGCTTGGGTCCGAGACCCGTGGTGTGCATACCGCGCTTCTGGAGCAGCATCAGCGACCGCTCGAACCGCTGGAAATGCGGCTTGGATTGGATGCGGAGAAGGTCAAGTCATGACCACGGCACAACCGACCGGATACCTGCGAGATCTGCTGCACGACCTCGAAGACGCGCGCGTCAGCCAGTCGGGGCCACGGCGGACGCGGGTGGACCTGAGCGCGGATGCGTTGCCGGCGTTGCTGGAATTGCTCAAGGGTCGGGCTGGTTTCGTGCATTTGTCGGCCATCAGTTGTGTCGACTGGATGGAGCAAGGCGAGTTCGAACTGGTGTATCACGTGTGGTCGTACGAACTGTCCGTGATGGTGTCGGCCCACATCCGTATCTCGCGCGACTCCGGTGCGTATCTGTCGGTATACGACTTGTACAAGCCGGCCGCGTTTTTCGAGCGCGATATCCATGAGATGTACGGTCTGTTTTTCGACGGCAGTCCTGACATGGAGAAGTTTATCCTGACCGAGTGGGACGGCCCGCCGCCGATGCGCAAGGACTTTGACTCCGAGGCATGGGTCAACGAGCACTTCGACTGGCAGGATTATCATCCCGACTGGCTGCAGCAGTTGGAGTCCGAGGGCGGCGGCATCGCCATCCGCCCCGACGAGCAACGGTTCAGCAGGAAGGCGAACGATGAGGCCTGAAAATTACGAAGCCAAACGCCAGCCGCCGAGCAACGAATTCGAGTTGAACTTCGGCCCCAATCATCCGGGGATCGAGGGCAACTACGCACTCAAGGTGAAAGTACACGGCGACCAGGTGCTGCAGGCCCGTGCCGACGGCGGTTATCTGCATCGTGGTTTCGAGAAGCTGATGGAGCAGCGCCTGTGGATACAAAATATCGCGCTGGTGCCGCGCATCTGTGTACCGGACCCCGCGCCCATGGAAGTCTGTTATTCGATGGCGGTGGAGGCGTTGTGCGGCTTGGAGGCGCCCCGGCGCGCGCAATGGCTGCGTGTACTGCAGCTGGAAATGTCGCGCATTGCCGCGCACCTGTTCACCTTTGGCGGACATGCGGCCACGACCGGGATGTACAGCCCTATGTTCTGGGGCGTGGCGGACCGTGATCTGGTGCTTGATCTGTTCGAGGAATTGACCGGCGGACGGGTGTACAGCATCTACAATATTCCGGGCGGCGTACGCCGCGATATTCCTGACGGTTTTCTCGAGCGTCTCGTTCATACGCTGGATTACCTGGAGTCGCGCTTACCCGACTACGATAATCTGATGTTCACCAATCAGGTGTTCGTCAAACGCGCCCGGAATATCGGCACCATGAACCAGGCGCAGGCGCTGGAGTGGGGCGTGACCGGCCCCAATCTCAGGGCAACCGGACTAGCCTTCGACGTGCGCCGCGACGATCCCTACCTGGTATACGATCAGCTCGACTTCGATATCGCCGTCGAGGAAGCGGGTGATGCCTGGGCGCGAACCCTGGTGCGGCGCAAGGAATTGCAGCAGAGTATCCGTATCCTGCGCCAGATCGCAGACCGCCTGCCCGGTGTGGCAGGCCCTATTCGCGCCCCCATTCCCAATCCGCTGGCCTGGAACGTTCCGAAGGGCGACGCTTATGTGCGCGCGGAGTCCTCGAAGGGCGAGCTGGCGTGGTACGTGGTTTCGAACGGCGGCGCAAAACCGTATCGCACCCACGTGCGCGGTCCGTCGTCGATGCACGCGGTGCAGGTCCTCGAATACCTGGTGAGCGGCGCGCGCATCGAGGACGTGGCGCAGATCATGTTCTCCCTGGACGCGTGCCCACCGGAGGTCGACCGCTGATGTCCGATATCGACTACGAGGACAAGGGCAGCCTGTTAAACCCGATCAAAGCGCTGGCTTTCTTCGCCAGAAAGCCCGTCACCGAGCCGCTGCAACCACGCATCGCCGCCGAACGCTATCGCGGCTTCCACCTCAACGATTGGGAAAAATGCATCGGTTGTTCGACCTGCCAGAAGGTGTGCGACAACGCCGCCATCACCATGGTCAAGGTGCCCGGGCTCGAGCAAGACCTGCTGAAGGGCGTGCGCAATCTGCGCCCGGCGATCGATTACGGCCGGTGCTGCTGGTGCGCCTTGTGCGTGGACCTGTGCCCCACGGGTTCGATATCGTTGTCGCGCGAGTACGTCCATACCTGCACCGACGATCAGCTCGACAGTTACTTCATGCTGCCTGATCCGAACGGCATGCATAACAAGGTATTCGGCGAGGGCTGGAGCAAGACACCCGAAAACGATCTGGTCGACCCTGTCCGACAGATGATGCCCGAACTGCCGGCGGCGGCGCGCAGCGATAATTTCGACGAAATCGCGCACGGTTACGACAGGCAGCAGGCCATACTGGAGGCGTCGCGGTGCGTGCAATGCGGCATGTGTCACGATGCCTGTCCGACCCACATGCATGCTCCGGAGTATATCCGCGCCATCTGGGAAGGGGACGAGGAAGCCGCGGTGCGCGAAATCTACCGCACCAACCCCTTCGCGCATACCTGTGGCCGGGTGTGCACGCATCGCTGCGAAACGGCTTGCTCTGTCGGCCGGCGCGGTGAACCCGTTGCCATTCAGTGGTTGAAGCGCTACGCGATGAGTGCGGTGGATCCGCAGCGCATCAAGGAGATCGCGGGTCAGCAGCGCCGTTTGGTGCCCACGGGGCGACGCGTTGCCATTGTCGGCAGCGGGCCGGCGGGACTCACGACGGCGTTCGATCTGGCCTTGAAAGGTCATGCCGTGACCGTGTTCGAAGGTCTGAACAAACCGGGCGGGATGCCGCGTTACGGTATCCCCTCCTACCGCTTGCCCTACGACAAGCTGGATGACGATATCGATGTCATTGTGTCGGTCGGTGTCGAGATTCGGTGCAATACCTGGGTGGGCAAGGACGTCAGTCTCGATACCCTGCGCGAAGAGTACGATGCGGTGCTGCTGGGCCTGGGACTGCAACTGGGCCGTTCCACGCGGATTCCGGGGTCGGGGCATCGTGACGTCCGCAGGGCCGTCGACCTACTGCGCCGGATCACCGCGGGTGAGGAAATCGACGTGCCGCGCAGCGTCGCGGTCATCGGGGGCGGTAACGTGGCGATGGATATCGCGCGCAGTATGGCCCGACTGCAAAAGCAAAAGCATGGCGACGTGCAGGTCAGCGTAACCGCATTGGAGGATTTAGCGCACTTTCTCGCCGATCCGGTCGAGATCCGCGAGGCCCGCGAGGAGGGGATCGATATCATCGATCGCCGCGGTCCGCAGGAGTGTCTGGTGGAAGAAGGGAGGCTGACCGGCTTGCGGACCTGGCGCGTGCATGCAATCTTCGATGCTCAAGGCCGGTTCGCACCGAGTTATGACGAGAGTGATGAGCAGTTGCATGAGGCGGAAATGATCATCGAGGCGATTGGCCAGTCGGCCGCTATGGAACTGCTCGGAGACGACTTGACCGAACGGCTGGAATGGCAGCGCGGACGCCTCAAGGTGGACGCGCACGGCCGGACATCCGAGCCCTGGTTGTGGGCGGCGGGCGATATGGTGCGAGGACCTGATGTGGTGCACGCGGTCGCCGACGGCCATAGAGCGGCGATCGATATCGATACCTATCTCCAGTCATTGGCGTCACGGGAGTCAGCGGCATGAACGATACGCGGGAACAAACGGCGGATGATTCGGGCGAGACGCCGGAGGGGCATGTCAGTGGCGTCGAGCGCCTGCGCGCCAGCAAGACGCTGCAGGAAATCATCGCGACCGCAGTCAGCTTCGAACGGTCGGCGCGAGACTTCTACACGGATCTGGCACCCAAGGTGAGCAAGCGCATACGTTGGCTGGTCGAAGAACTGGCCGAGGAAGAACAGCGCCATTTCGATCTGTTCAGTGAACTGGCGCAACGCAAAGATATTTCCGAGCAGGTACAAGCGCGGATCAGGACGCCGTTGTCGGATACGCGCTTTTCCGATTGCATTCATTTACCCTCGCTCGGTGAGACACCCGACGATCAGACGGTGCTGCAATACGCGCTGGGGCGCGAACAGGCCGCCATGGAGCAGTATCAGGAGTTGTCGGAAGCGACGCCAATCGGTCCGGCGCAGGAGCTGTTCGCCTTTCTGGCGGATGAGGAGCGGCAACACAAGCTGGAACTGGAAAAACTGTACTACGAATTGGTGCATCTGCGCTGAGCCGCGCTCGATAGACAGGCCGCCGTATCGGTCGTCGGCTGGATCCGCGAAGCATTGCCCGCGGCATCCGTTTCGACCCAATTTTCGGGTCGACCGCCTTTCAGTTTGGATTCAGTCCATGCAATTAAGCTTCTTCTCAAGGGAACGGTTCCCGATTTGCAGGAGGAAGTGAAAATGAACAGGTCCATACCCGTTATCGCAGTATCTCTGGTAGGCGCGCTGCTGGCCTTTCCGGTGTTCGCCGACCGTGGTGAACGGCACCATGGCGCTCGCGATCAGCGCTTCGAACAACGCATTGATCAGGGTTGGGAGTCGGGCGAGCTGACCCGACGGGAAGTCAGGAGACTCGAGCGCAAGCTCCGAAAAATCGACAAACTCGAGCATGAGTTTCGTAACGACGGCCGGTTGTCGCGCTACGAACGCCGGATCTTGAGGGAAGAACGCGAACGCCTCAGTCACGCGATCTATCGGCTGAAGCACAACGACTACCGCGCAAGACTGCGACACAAAGATCCGACCGATGGGTGGTATTTGTCCTTCGATTACCATGATGGTTGATGTCGGGGGCCAATAAATAAGCTTCGTTCGCGCCAAGCCCGCCGCCAAGGCGGGCTTTTTTTGCTTTGCCCGATGGTTTCGGACCCATCTTTGCCATCCATCGCCGGCGCGCAACGCATTAGAGTTCCGCGAATGGGCCGGTCCTGCGGCGCGTCGAGACTTATGCTGAGGTGTGCCTTGAGCGGGAGACTTGACCGGTGTAGGGTGCCTTCGAAGCAGCGGATCGTTTCGGCGTGCGGAATACGCCGTGCGGGAGCGAAGTCGTGTTAGTTGGACGCGGCGGAATTCTTCAAGACTGAATCGAGTGGGGTAGAGCAATGTCGCAGAACGATATCGGTGTCGTAGGTCTGGCCGTGATGGGGCGCAACCTGGTGCTCAATCTGAGCGATCACGGCCACAGCGTCGGCGTATTCAACCGGACCTACGAGCGCACCCGTGAGTTTTTGCAACACGATGCCAGCGGCCGAGCCATCACTGGTGCGGAGTCGCTGGCGAACCTGGTCGGCAGCCTGAAATCGCCGCGCGTCATCCTGCTGATGGTGAAGGCAGGCAGGGCGGTCGACGCCGTTATCGACGAGTTGCAGCCGCTGCTGGAGCAGGGCGATATCGTCATCGACGGCGGCAACTCGCACTATCCGGACACCGTACGCCGCTACGAGGCGCTGCGCGGGCGTGGATTGCGATTTCTAGGCATGGGAATTTCAGGAGGCGAGGAGGGGGCCCGCTACGGACCGTCACTGATGCCGGGCGGTGATCCTGAGGCCTGGCCTCACGTTAAGGATATGTTTCAGTCAATTGCGGCGCGCGTCGACGGTGAGCCTTGTTGTCAGTGGGTGGGCGAAGCCGGCGCCGGTCACTACGTGAAAATGGTTCACAACGGCATCGAATACGGCGATATGCAGCTCATTTGCGAGTGCTACCAGCTGTTGCGCGAAGGGCTGGGCTTGTCGGCCGGCAACGCGGCGGCCGTATTCAAGGGTTGGAATCAAGGTGTACTGGAGTCTTACCTCATCGAAATCACCGGTGAGATCCTGGCCGTCGAAGACCCCGACGGAGTTCCACGGGTGGATCGTATCCTCGATCAGGCGGGGCAGAAGGGCACCGGCAAGTGGACCGCCGTCGACGCGCTGCAGCAGGGAGTACCCTTGACCCTGATCGGCGAAGCGGTGAACGCACGCTTTCTGTCCGCCGCCAAGCGCGAACGCACCCGGGCGTCCGGGGAACTCCAGTCCGGCTTGACCGGGATCGAGCCGCCCCCGGGGTTGGCCATCGATCAGGTCCGCGACGCGCTCTATGCGGCGAAAATCGTTTCCTACGCACAGGGCTTCATGTTGCTGCGCGCGGCGAGCGAGGGGTTTGGCTGGAACCTCGCGTTTGGCGATATCGCGTTGTTGTGGCGTGGCGGATGCATCATCCGCAGTCGCTTTCTCGGTGATATCAAGGCTGCTTACGAGCGTCGGCCGGAACTCGACAATCTGTTGCTGGATCAGTTCTTTACCCAGGCGATCGGTCGTGCCATCGCGGGTTGGCGCGCCACGATAGCGGTGGGCGTCACCCGGGGCCTGCCGCTACCGGCGCTCTCGGCAGCACTGGCCTTCTACGACGGTTATCGCAGTGCCCGCTTACCCGCCAATTTACTGCAGGCGCAACGCGACTACTTCGGCGCGCACAGCTACCGGCGTACCGACCAGGACCCGGCGAGTTCATTTCATACCGATTGGACCGGTGACCAGAGCGAGGTCCGAGTCGATGACTGACGGCTGCACCTACGTGATCTTTGGCGCCACGGGAAACCTGGCCACCACCAAGCTGCTGCCGGCGCTCTATCACCTGGACAAAGACGACCGCTTGCCCCCCGATCAGCGGGTCGTCTGCTGCGGCCGGCGCCCCTACGAGAAGGACCAGTGGCTCGCGCTGGTGGAAAAATCCGTAGCGGCTAAAGCGCGCGGTGGACTGGACGCCGCCGTGTTTGCCCGATTCGCCGCCCGTGTTTCGTATTTTCGCGGCGATCTGGCGGAAGCGGAGATGTATTCGCGCTTACGCGACGAACTGTCGGATGCCGCCTTGCCAGGCAATGTCGCGTTTTACATGTCGGTCGGACCGGCCCAGTACGGCCAGGTGGTGGAGCACCTGGCGCAGGTGGGACTGCTAGCGGAGGACGGCAATTGGACCCGGGTGGTGGTGGAAAAGCCCTTCGGCCACGATTTGACGAGTGCCCAGGATCTGCAGCGCCGGATCGGGCGCCATCTGGAGGAGCAGCAGATTTATCGTATCGACCACTATCTAGGCAAGGCGACCGTACAGAACGTACTGGTGTTTCGTTTCGCCAATCTGATGATGGAGCCGTTGTGGAATCGCAATCACATCGATCATGTGCAGATCACCCATGCGGAAACGCAGGGCGTCGGTAGCCGTGGCGGGTTTTACGACGATGCCGGCGCGCTGCGCGACATGATCCAAAGTCACTTGCTGCAGCTGATGACCCTGGTAGCCATGGAGCCGCCGGTCAGCATGGAAGCCGAAAGTCTGCGCGACGAAAAGGTGAAGGTTCTGAAGTCGCTGCGGCCGATCGCCAAATCGGCGGTTCATGCGCAGGCCTACCGGGCGCAGTATGGGGCGGGCAAGATCGCAGGCAAGCCGGTGCGCGCTTACGTCGAAGAAGAGAAGGTGCCGGCGAACAGCGTGACCGAAACCTACGCCGCGCTGAAGTTGCATGTCGACAACTGGCGCTGGCGCGGCGTGCCTTTCTACCTGCGTACCGGTAAGTGCATGGCCGAGGCCCGTTCCATGGTGTCGATCTGCTTCAAGCATCCTCCGGCGCAGTTCTTTCGCGGCACCCACATGGAACGCATGAACCCCAACTGGGTGGTGCTGGGTATCCAGCCAGAGGAGTCGTTGCGGATCGAGCTTACCGCCAAGCAACCGGGGTTGGAGATGCGTACCCGGCAGATCAGTCTGGACGCGCATTTTCGCTGCGGAGACAGCGAGCGCAGCGACGCGTACGAGGATCTGTTGTTGGATGTCATGCAAGGTGACCGGTCGTTGTTTCTGCGCTACGACGAAGTCGAGTACGCGTGGCGCGTGGTCGATCCGGTACTGGATGTCTGGGCGATGGAGCGCGACTACATACCCTTCTACCCAGCGGGTAGCTGGGGTCCGAAAGAATCGCGTCGTCTGTTCGATCGGGAAGACCACGAATGGCGCCACAACCTGGATCCGGCGGAGCCGTCGAGTTGAGTGCAGCGGTATTGTCCAGCCAAGTCTTCGCGGATGCGGCCGCGGTAGCGCTGGCCGCGGCGGATTTCATCGCGGCGCGGGCGCAGGACGCGATTGCCGAGCGCGGCCGGTTTCGGGTTGTGCTGGCGGGTGGCCGGACCCCCGAGGCGACCTACCGGCACTTGCGCGAACGCGACCTGCAATGGTCGGACTGGGAGATTTTTTTTGGCGACGAACGCTGCCTGCCTGCCGACCATCCTGAGCGGAACAGCCAGATGGTGGCAGCGGCCTTGACCCGACATGTAGCGATTCCCCGAGGGCAGATCCATGCGATACCGGCGGAGCTGGGTGCTGCACGCGCGGCGGCGCGCTACGCTGAGGACATCGGCGCGCAAGGTTTTGATCTGGTGGTACACGGCCTCGGTGAAGACGGTCACACGGCGAGTCTGTTTCCGCACCACGCGGTGGATCCGCAAGCCCGTGTCATCGCCGTGCACGATGCGCCGAAATGGCCTGCTGAACGCGTCAGTCTGGGTCTGGCCGCGCTGCGTGACACCGCCATTGCCTTGGCGATTGTCACCGGCACGGGTAAAACGCAGGCTCTCAAGGGGTGGCTCGACGGTGACTCGGGATTGCCCATTGCGCGTGTCTGCCAGGGTGTGAACTGTGTGGTGTTCACCGAACTCGCTGCCGCCGCTCGTGACACTGGAACGCCCGGGGATTGAGCTTTGAAGCACGTTAAAAACCGCAGGCTACCGGGCCCCGGTCAGAAAATTCAATGCGGCTTGGAGGTACCCGCGACGCGCCAAGGTACTGTTCGAGCGACATGTCAGCTGCGGTTTTCGGAGCCGTGATCGCCGGCCTGCGGCCGCAGGCCGGCTAGCCTGCATGTTGCACCAGTATCCGGGATGATCGCGCCGGCCAGGCGCGCT
>CBDUNM010000032.1:0-38056 GCA_965368585.1 uncultured Chromatiales bacterium
GAATCAACGCCTCGGCACCGACCACACGGCCGTCCCGAGCGGCGATCTTGGGCTGGTAATGAAGAACGAGATCGCCGTTTTCCAGCGCCCGGCGCAGGTCCCGCAGCGTATCGTGCCGTGCTTTGACGCGCTGTTCATGGCGGGCGTTGAACCACTCGTAGCTGTTCTTTCCATAGCGCTTGGCTGCGTACATGGCTTGATCGGCATGTCTCAGCAGGGTATCCGGATCGCTTTCGTCGGCGGGGTACATCGTCACGCCGATGCTGGCGGTGACGTGGGCCTGACGGTCCGCGCCGACGGTAAAAGGCTTGGCCACGGCGTTGAGCATGCGGTTGAGAACCGCTTCGCAGGCGACGAGATTCTCTAAGCCCGCGAGCAGCACCACAAATTCATCGCCGCCGAGTCGCGCGACCGTATCGCCTTCCCGCACACTCTCGGTAAGCCGCTTGGCGGCTTCCACCAGGAGTTCGTCGCCCGCTTCATGGCCGAGCTCATCGTTGACCAGCTTGAAACCGTCGAGATCGATATAGCAGAACGCCAGATAGGCTTTCGATCTTTGCGCTTGCGCGACGAGCTGGCGCATGCGGTCCTGCAGCAGCAGTCGATTCGGGAGACCGGTCAGCGTGTCGAAGTGGGCCAGCTGGTCGAGGCGGTTTTCGTGTCTTTTCAGCTCGGTGATATCGGTCACGGAAGCCACGACTCCCGTCACCTGGCGCTCATCCTTGCTTCTCACCGGATTGATATTGAAGTTCAGCCAGCGGCGCTCGTGTCGCGGTGCGTCGATGCGCAGAACTACCGACTTGCGCGGCTGATGATCGATCAAGGCCTCGGCGAAGGGCAGTTGCCGGTATTGCAATACCTTACCGTCGGTATCCAGAATCCGGCACTTGGTTTTGCCCAATCCAAGCGATCCGATATCGCGGCGGTGGCAGCCGAACATTTTCCTGAAACTCGGATTGGCGTATTGCAGCCGGCCGTGCGCATCCCATAAACCGACGCCCTCGGTCACGGTTTCGAATACGCTGTGCAACCGTTCCTCGCTGGCGGTGAGCGCCTGTTCGACGGTTTCGCGGTTTTGTATCTCTTGTTGAAGATGCGCGGTGCGCTGTTCGACCTTTTTCTCGAGATCGAGATTGGCCTGGCGCAGCGCCGCTTTGGATGCGTCGATCTCGCGGCTCAGATCGTTGAAGCTCTGTCCGAGTTGAGCGATCTCGCTGGAGCCGCGAATCTCCGATCGAACGTTGCTTTCGCCGTGCGTAAGTCGGTGTATGGTGCGTTCCAGTTGGCGCAGCGGCGTGCTGACCCAGCGGTTCAACACGAACAGGAAAAGCGCAGTGCTGAGCACCACTGCGGCGACCCAATGGAACCAGTGTTCCGGCGCCAGTTCTTTGCGCCACGCATTGTGTTGTGCCCGTGCCAGATCGAATTCGAGGTATAGCGCACCGACCTTGGCCGGTCTGAGATTACCGGCTTCGGCGGCCAGCAGCAGCGGTGCATAAGCCTCGATCAATTGCCTGGCGCGGTTGGGTTTGATGACGATCTTGCGCTGCGTTTGAGTTTCCAGGAGCGCATTCTGGTCGAAGCCGGTCAGTGCCTGCCGCGCCGGCAGGCCTTTGTGCGCGAAACGCGTGGAGAGCAGCACATTCCCCGCGTGGTCGATGGCGGCCAAGACCTCGACATTCGGATCGGTGCCGTGAATGGTCAGGTTGCGTTCCGCGGCGCGCAATCGTCCTTTTACCAGGTCGGTACTCAGAATCTGTTGCACCTTGTCCATCAGCACATGAGCCGCGACGATCTGGCTCTCCTGAATCTGCCGGGGTTGTTCGATGAGGATCTGGTATCCCTTGTCGAGGAGCAATAACGTAATAACCGACGCCGCCACCGCAATGATCAGCGTCAGGCGCAGTGGCGGCGGTGACATCTTCAGGTTCATAGCGAGTCGGGGAGCCAGCGCCCGTCGGCCAGGTTGCCGATCGCGGGCATGCGGTGCAGCATTTGGCGCGCCGACATCAGCTCGACGAGCCTTCGCGTGGTGCTCTGAAACTCCTTAGCCGGCGCGCGCAGCAGGCGTTGATTCTCGTCCAGGCTGAGTTGGTTTAGCCCATTGTAGATCTGCGTTACCTTTTCTTCGGGCAGACGCATGCGGGCGGATGCGCGCCGACTGGCGTCGCGCCGATGGTTTTTTTGATACTCAATGGCGGTGAAGTAGCCGCGGACGAGACGGCGTAACGTGTCGCTGTTGAGTTCGGCGGCCTCGCCTCGCACCGCGAGTACGTCGACGATGCGGCCGGGTATGGTCGCACTGTCGAACAACGACCGCGCCCCCGATTCCAGCAGTTGCGAACGGACGGGTTCGAACGTCACGATGGCGTCGACAAGCCCGGTTCTGAAGGCATTGACATGTTCGTCAACCGTCGTCGAAACTAGGTCGACGTCGGCCATGGTCAGCCCTGCCCGCTGCAGTGCAGCATCGAGCACGATGGCACCTACCGCGGTGTTCTCCACGCCAACGCGTTTACCCCTGAGTTCGCTCAGGTCGCCGATGCCGGGAGCGGCTAGTAGCGCATCGCCGCCCTTGGAATAGTCCATGACGAGCACGATTTTCAGATCGTAGTCGTCCTGCACGATGGTCAGCGTCTCGTCGAGCGTCAGGGCCGCGGCCTCGAGCATGCCGTTGCGCAAGGCCTGGATGACTTCGGAGGCATTGGGCAATTCGACCAGCCGGATGTCGGAACCGGCGAACAGCCCCAGATCCCGGGCCAGATAAAGGGGTTCGTAGCCGGGCCACAGGTTGGAGCCGACACGAAAGGGCGCTTGCGGCTCGTAGGAGCAGGAGGTCGTCAAGGCAAGCGTATACAGCATCGCAGCGACGCATGCGATTGATCGCGCAAGCCGTCGCCCGACCGCACGGCAATGGGTGCGCAAAGGCGGTGAGCGGCGGATTTCAGTCATCGAATATCCACATGCGAATTAAATATCGTCCGTATTGGCCGCTAAAGGGGTGCGCTTACCCTTAATAGCGGAATTCTTCCTAGTAACTTTATTCGGTGCGCAGCAGCGGCGGGTTATCCCGCCCAAAATATGAACTGAAATATCAGAAACAATTAGTATCTAGCTGAAATAAAAAGTATTCTATACTTCAGTTAGGCGCTGTTGCAGAACGATAGCCAAACTTGAGCAGGCGCCGCGCGCGCCCATTCGAGGGATGACCACCGACGATGAGAATGAGACATGCCTGGTTTGTAAATATGCTTATCCTGTTGCCGCTCGTTGCAACCGGAGAGACCGCCGAGCCGCCCGGATACGAACACGATATCCGTTCTTACAATCTCGCTCGTGGTCGGGTCGTATTTACCGATAACTGTATGAAATGTCACGAAACGGGGAAGCAAGGCGCACCCGTATTCGATGCCGCGGAAGACTGGACGCTGCGTATCCAACAGCCACTGGCGACATTGATCCAACATGCCATCGACGGGCACTGCAGTATGCCGCCGCAAGGCGATCTCGAATTGCAGGACCAGGATGTCGCCGCCGCCGTTGCCTATGTCGTCCACCACAGCCGGCTGCTGGCTGTCGACGTCAATACGTTGCCGGCAACGGGCGCCGGGTCGCGGTCGGATATGGCGCTGTGCGGGCCGGGTAACGCCGGACCGGGATGCGAGAAGGTCACCGTTTCCGACGACGCCCTCGTCAACATGCTATTAATGATACTGGGCAAAGATCGCTGGAAGTAGCTTCGACGGGACCTGCACAATTTTTCCGCTGGTCGAAATGGCCGACGCGAATACTCGCGTCGCTCATGCTCCTGTTGGTGGGCCCGTTTTCGGTGCTGGTCTCCGGCGAACTGGATCTCGATACTCATTGGAGCGAAGCCAGCATGGCGAGCAGTGGCCAATCGCCGTTGCCAGACGAGGAGTCCGCAGCCCTGGTGCAGGTGTTCGGCGCGCGCGCGTTCAATTGGCGGGGTGCGTTCGGTATACATACCTGGATTGCCGCCAAGCGCAGTCGCGCCAAGGAATACACGGTCTACCAGGTGGTGGGCTGGAATCTTTACCGCAACCGTTCGGTCGTCAGCATCACCCGCGGCACGACGCCGGATTTCTACTGGTACAACGCGTATCCCGACCTGTTGTTACAGCGTCGTGGCGAGGGCACTGACGCCCTGATCGACCGCATAGACAAGGCCGCCAGGGCCTATCCCTACACGCGCCGGTATCGCGTCTGGCCGGGACCGAACAGCAACAGCTTCGTCGCGTTCATTGCGCGCCAGGTACCCGAGTTGGGACTGGACCTGCCGCCGACGGCGATCGGCAAAGACTATTTGACCCACGGTGATTTGGTGGGCCGCATGCCCAGCGGTACCGGTTGGCAGGTTTCTCTACTGGGCCTGTTGGGCGCCGGTGTCGCACGCGAGGAAGGCATCGAAGTGAATCTGCTCGGCTTGTCGGTCGGCGTCGATATCAACGACCGGGCGCTACGCTTGCCCGGTCTCGGGCGGCTGTCGCTGACTACCCGCGACTGAGACGGACGTTGCATTGCGTCGGTTAACGCATCACGATCAGGCGCACCGCATCCAAGCGTACCCGCGTGTCTGCGAGATGCCGCGCCAGCCGTTCCTCGCGTAGCGCCAGTTGTTCCAACTCGTCCTGACGCACGTTGGGACTGACCTTGGCCAGATCGGCCAGGCGGCTGATTTCCGCGTTCAGTTCCGCGTGCATGCCGGCTAGCGCCGTACGGGTGAGTGCCGCGCTGCGTTCGGCGGCGAGCGTTTCGGCATGTTGTAGCAACAGCTTGATTCGATCGGCCTGGGTGCGAATCACCGTTTGCGCGAGTTTGCGGTGCTGCGACAAACAAAGTCCGTGCAGTTGCCCAGGATCGAGCCGGTCGCCCCAATCGTCGCCCCGCTTGTCGAGCAGCAGGCGCACACAGCTCGGCGGGAGGAAACGCTGCGCCTGCAACCCCACGGGGGCGGCGCATTCGGTGAGGTAGAGGAGTTCGACGAAGAGCGTTCCGGCAGGGTGCTCGGGATGGCTGCATACGGTGACCGCGGCGGACCCAAGTTCACCGCTGGTCAACATTTCCATGCACCCCAGCACCATGGGGTGCTCCCAGGTGAGAAACTGGCGGTCCTCGTGCGCCAGCGCGTCGCATCGATCGAAGGTGACAGTGGTCCCTTCGGCAGGCAACCCGGGAAAGTGTTCGTGCCGCATATGGGCGCCGGGGCGCAACACCGTGGAGGCGCCCGGCCCGGGTTCGTGCTCGACGCCGAAGCCGTCCCAGTAGTCTGCCATGAAGGCGGGCAGCGGTATTGTGGAGGTCGGCTCGCGTAAAGTCTTGACCAGATGCGCTGCGCGCTCGGGTTGGTGGGAGTGCAATTCGAGCAGGCGATCGCGGCCGGTTTCCAGCGCGCCATTGATGACCGCCGTGCGCTCGGTGGTCCGGGCGAGCAGCGCGGATAGCCCGTCTGGGTCCGCAAGCGTCGCGGACAATTCTTCGCGCAGCTCGGTATAGACGGCGGACGCGGCCGGACAAATCTGCTCGAAACTGCTCAACCCGTCGCGGAACCATCGCAGCAGCACCGCGCTGGCGGCACCCTCGAAATACGGCACATGCAATTCGACGGTCCGGTGTTGACCGATCCGGTCCAGGCGGCCGATGCGCTGTTCGAGCAGGTCGGGCTCCATCGGCAGGTCGAACAGCACGAGATGGTGCGCGAACTGGAAATTGCGGCCTTCGCTGCCGATCTCCGAACAGATCAGGACCTGGGCGCCTTGCTCCGGGTCGGCGAAGAAGGCCGCGGCGCGGTCGCGGGCGACGATTTCCATGCCTTCGTGAAACACCGCCGCGTGCAACGCCGCGCGTTCCAGCAGGTGGTTGCGCAGATCGATCACCGTTTGAGCGTGTGCGCAAATGACCAGTGCCTTGTCGGGCTGAAGCGTCCGCAGCCGGGTTTCGAGCCAGCCGACACGCGGATCCGATCGCACCCAGCCGTCGCCAAAGGCGTGTTCCGGTTGCGGATGCGCGGCAAACTCCGCGTAGGCAGCAGGCAGGACGAGGGGATAGGTGTGCAAGCGCCGCCCGGGAAAGCCTTTGATCGCGTGCCGGGTATTGCGAAACAGGACCCGACCGGTGCCGTGGCGGTCGATCAGGCGCGCGATAACGGCGTCGCGATCGAGCGTCGCGGCATCGTCGAGCAGCGCGTCGAGTTGTGCTTGCTCGGCGCTTTGCAGAGGGGTCTCGTCGAGCAATTTGGCCGCGAGGGCGGCAACGGGTGCGTACGACGTCTCTTCTTCGCTGAATGCCTGGTAGTCGTGGAATCGCCGCGGATCAAGCAAACGCAGGCGGCCGAAGTGACCGGCACGTCCCAGTTGCTCGGGGGTGGCGGTCAGCAACAGCACGCTGCCGGTTTGTCCCGCAAGGGCTTCCACCAGTTGATACGAGAGACCGGTCTCCTGTTCGGTCCAGTGCAGGTGATGTGCCTCGTCGACGATCAGTAGATCCCAGTCGCCGGCCAGCACCGCATTCGACACGGGCGGTGACGAGGTGAGAAACGACAGGCTGCATACGACGAACTGCTCGGCATGAAACGGGTTGGCGTTGTCCGCCTGCGCGAATCGCGTGCTGTCGAAGACCGCAAAAAGCAGGTTGAAGCGACGCAGCATCTCCACCAGCCACTGGTGCACCAGCGCGTTCGGGACGACGACCAGTACGCGTTGCACGCGCTCGGTGCGTACCAGCCGGTGCAGTATCAGGCCCGCTTCGATTGTCTTGCCCAGACCGACCTCGTCCGCCAACAACACCCGCGGCGCAGTGCGGGAGGTGACTTCGGCGGCGATATAGAGCTGATGCGGTATCAGCTCGACGCGCGGTCCCTGCAGTCCGAACACCGGTGACCGCCACAGCGCTGCGCTTTGCAGCCAGGCTTGATAACGCAGCCTGAACCAGGTGTCTGCGTCGATCCGCTGCGACAGGAGTTTGTCCTGCGGCCGGTTGAGGCGCAGGCGGTCGTCCAGTGCCGTTTCGATCAGCGTGACGGCCCGGCCTAAATCGTCTTCGCAGTGATAGGTGAGCAGGTCTTCGTGGGTAGTGACGTCGACGACTTGCAGCGCCTGTCCCGCGCCGTCCCGCACCCGATCGCCGGCGTTGAACCGCACCCGACTCAGCGGTGCCGAGCGCGCCGCGTAATTGCGGGTTTCGTCGCTGGCGGCAAAGTGCAGTCGGACCTGACGACCGTCAGTCGCGATTACGGTGCCCAGGCCAAGATCGGGCTCGGCCTCGCTGAGCCACCGTTGTCCGGGAACAAAAACTCGATTCACGTGAATACGCCATGCAGTTGGGGAGGCGCATTGTATACCGGCACTGAACAAAGCGAGCGGGGCGTTCGAGCAGGACAGCGCGCGCGGGTAGCGAGTAGAATGCGTCCGTTGTTTCATCGCGATCGCGGACAGACGTATTTATAAATCAACTAGTTGTGCGCGTTCTATTGCATTTGTAAGCGTTGTTCAGAGACACCAAAATGATCGTAAAAGCCGTTCGAGAAGGACTGGGTCGAATCATCGTTGTGCTTGATTTTCTGACCCGTCCGAAGCAGACCCAGCGCACTTCCGCGGAACAAGCGGCGGTCGATGAAGCTGCGCGCGGTCTGGCGCTCTACCAGTTTTATGCCTGCCCGTTTTGCGTGAAGACGCGCCGCGCAATGCACCGACTGAACGTTCCTATCGAATTGCGCGATGCGCGGAAGGACCCGGTTCATCGTCGGGCGCTGGGCGAGGAAGGCGGCAGGATCAAGGTGCCCTGCCTGCGGATTCAGGACCACGGTGAAGTCACCTGGATGTACGAGTCGTCCGACATCATCGCGTATCTGGAACGCCGCTTCGGGGCCGATGCCGCGGCCCCAGCCGCGACGGCTTAGGTGAACGTCGACTACCCTATGCCGGTGCTCGCAGGTACGGCGACAACGCGATTCTTGCCTTGCCGTTTCGCCTCGTACAGCGATTGGTCGGCGTAATCAAACAGCTTGGCCGGTGCGGCCGCGTTGCTCGGTTCGATTGCCGCGACACCGATACTCAAGGTCGGCACGGCAGTCGCTTCGCCCACGCGCAGCTCGAGCTTGTGCGTGCGGTTCCGGATGTCCTCGGCAATGGCGCGCGCATCGGTCAAGGTGGTTTCGGGCAGGATCACCGCAAACTCCTCGCCGCCGATTCGTGCCAGCAAGTCGGTACCGGTACGGATACGGCCCTGGATCGTCGTTGCAACCACCTGCAGGATCTTGTCGCCGGATGCATGACCGTAGTTGTCGTTATAGCGTTTGAAGTCGTCGATATCGGCGATGATCAGAGCGAGCGGTTTTCGCGTGCGTAATGCGCGCGCCCATTCCTTGTCGAGCCAATCCTGAAACGCGCGGCGATTCGATACACCGGTCAGATAGTCGTGCATGGCGTGATGATGGTGTTTCATGCCGCTGATTATCGCGTTGTGCGTAGATTGATAAATGCGTCGCGAAAGTAGATATAGAAACAGGAAATAGATCGGAATAATGCATCCGATCGCTTTTGCGGCGAGCGCCGGTTCGAGCAACAGATTAACGGCGAGCGGCGTGATCGCGGGTACGAAGAACAGCGGGTAGGCGATCCGGTGATACGAGTGTGAAGTCGTCGCCGCCGCCGCCAGACTGATGATCAGTATCGCGATAAAGAAATTGTGTGCGAGTTCCCCCGGGATGTAGAAAATCCATCCCGCCGTCCCCCAAAGCAGCCCGGAGATCAATGTCGATGCGATAAATCGCTTTTCCCACGTTGCGATTTCGCGTTCTAAAAGCTCTTCGGGAGAAAAGTTTCTCCCCACGACCAGCCGCACGGTATTAAAGCCGACGGTCAGTGCCGTCCAACTCGTCAGCTGCAGCGTCGGTAGCGTCTCCCAAGTGACGGCCAACAGAGCGACGCTCGCCACGAGGTTGCCGAGAAAGACGAATATCGATTGATTCAGAATCAGGCGCAGGTGCTCTGCCTTGGCGCGTGACTCGCGTTGCACAACGGATTGGGTGTCGCTCCAGGTCGCATCGAATGTGTTGGCGCTTTGCACGTGCTTGGATTTCGATCGCGTGTCTCTGGAAGGATGAAGTAGTGTGTTAATCGCGCGACGACCGCAGCAACCATCGTATTGGCGATTGTGCGTTTGCGCGGCCGTGCCGTTACCCCGGCGACGGGCGTTCCCGCAACGGCAACCGTTCTGTCCCTGCCTTTGAGACGCCCCTCGCCATAAGTCACCTTGACGAGTATGCGGATTCTGTCGTTGCGGTCCGAGTATATCGTGTTTTCGCGACAAGCAATGCTCAATCGCACCAGTGGCCGATTGCAGAGAGCGTAGTCAAACGCCCAACCCAAGGGCTCGCGCGAAAATAACCTCACATTCTGATAGGCGCTAAACCCCGCCTTTCTGTGTTGCTCGTTGTTTTGATGGTCCGGCTATGCGCGCTCTTCGCGCCTTGACAGACGGGCGCCTCGACGCCTGCAAATACCAAGTTACTTCTGCGCGAGCCCTTAGACCGGTGGCGGGGTCTGCACCGTAGCGGCGTTCGGGCGTATCGGCGCCTACGAACGAACAGCGACGTCGGCGGCGGCGCTGACGCGGGCATTGACCGAAGCGGCGGAAATGGATCGGGAGCGAAGCTGGTCAAGCGAACCGCTTTGTGTAAAATTGGCGCAAAACCGCAGCAGCACGGAGAGGGAGCGTTGTTCAAACTAATCGTTAGGGCTGGCCTGGTGGGTTTGACTGCGGCCTCGCTGGTTTCGCAGCCTGCCGTAGCTCAGTCGACGCAGCCGGCGGTCGCGATCAAGGAACCCAAGGTCGGGGAGAAAGTCAGCAAGTACGCGCTGCGCCATCTGAACATCGAGCGACTGTGGGCCGAGCTCGAAGCGTCGTTCCGGGCGACGCGCAAACTGCGCGTGCTCAGCCGCGACAAGGAGGTGCTGGCGGATATTCGCGCTGAGCAGGAGTTCGCCCAATCGGATTTTGCCAAGGGCGATGCCGCGGCCACGGGTGAGCTGAGCAATGCCGGCTACTTGATCCTGCCCAAGGTGCAGGACTTCAAGTTTTACCGTTCCGCCAAGCCCCTGCCCAATTTCGACAGCAAGTATCGGCGGCAGGATTCGGGCCTGTTGCAGTTGACGGCGCAAATGGTCAATACCACCTCTGGTCAGGTCGAGGCCACGTTCGACCTCTCCAGTCGGTTTGCGACCAAGAGTCAGATCGTGAATACCAACGCCGGTGCGCCGAACACCACGCATTTCACCCAGATGGCGAAGGACGTGGCGGCGCAATTGGCCGATCAGTTCGTTGCCGCGGTGTTCCCCATGAAAGTGGTGCAACGCACGCGCCGCGGGCAGGTGGTGATCAATCGCGGTAAAGACGGCGGCATGAAACTGGGCGACGTTTACGAAGTGTTCTACGCGGGCGAGGAGCTGATCGACCCCGATACCGGGCAGTCGCTCGGATCCGGTGAGGAATATGTCGGGAAGATCGAGGTGGTCCGCATCAATCCCAAAGTCACCTACGCGAAAATCATCTCCGAAACGGAACCGCAGAATGCGCCTATCGGTGTCGGCGACATCGTGCGTCCGCCGCAAAAGCAATAGTTCAAACTCGTTCGATGTGTTTCGCGGACTGGGAGGTCACAAATGTTTCTGAGACGAGTGGTTGTTCTCGCCGCATTGGTGTGTTGCGCCGGTCCGCCCGCGGCGGCTCCGCGGGCGTTGAACGTGGCCGACAATCAGGTGCGGATCGCGGTGATGGGGCAGGAAGACTTTCACCCGGATCGGGCGGCCCCCGGCAACGTGCGCTCCTTACCTGATGGTCTCGCCGCACGGGTCATCGAGCATCTCAACAATTCCAAGCGCTTCTCCGTGGTGGAACGTGCCGCGTTGCGCCGAGTGGTGCGCGAGCAGGAATTTGGCAAGGAGCAATCGGCATCGGACCTGGATCGCGTCATCGAGAAGACCGTCGAAAACCTTCCGGCCACCCATGGCTGGACGATCGCTGCCGCGAGCACGGCGGCCGATTACAACCACAGGCTGAAGGAATTCCGCGACCTCGGGACCAGCGTCGGCGCCGACTATATCGTCTACGCGGTGCTGGAAAAGCATCGTGCTTCCACCGAAACCCGAGTGTTGCCCTTCAGCGATCGCGGTCGCAGCTTGACGCGCAGGCAGGTCGATGCGCGCCTGCGCTTGCGGGTGATCGAAACCGGACCGGGTCGGATCATCGGCGCCGACAGCATTCAAACGAAAATCAGCGAAGCGGTTTTCGCTGGACGTGATGCGCAACACGACGAATACGCCATGTTCGATCAACTGGGTGAGGAGGCGGCGATTCGCGTGTTGGATATGGTGTTTCCGGCGCGCGTGGTTTCCTCCGGTCCTTGGGTCGTGAATCGTGGCAGCAACGAGCGCGTCGTGATCGGCGATCGGTTTGAAATCGTGCGCGAAGGCAAAGAGGTGACCGACGATGCGGGAATTGTCATCGGCCGCCTCAATACCCCGGTCGGAGTCGCCCAGGTAGCGCAAGTGCAGGAGACGCTGTCCGTACTGACCCCGCTGTCCGGGGAATTGGCGACCAACGATCTGGCGATTCGCCTACGCGAGCCTCTGCCGGCCACCGCTGCCGTCGCGACCGTAAAAGCGCCACCCGTGGCGACCGGTAGCGCCGCAACGACCGCGAGGCCGCGACTGGCGATCGGCCTGGTCAAGGCGCATTCGACGGCCACGACCGGCGTCGATGCCAACCGGCACATCCCGGCCTTCACCGACACCCTGATCTCGCGGCTGGCGCAAACACGGCGTTTTCAGCTGATCGACCGTCAGGAAGTCGACCAGTTGCTGGACGAACAGCTTGCTCAGGCGACGGCTGAGAATCGCGATCTGCCGTCGTCCATGGGCGTGCTGGCCGGCGCGGACTACGTCGTCATCGGCAGCATCGCGAACTTTGTCATCGAGGAAGTCACCGTCAAGCTGCCGGGTTCGTCGCGGATGCTGGTCACGCACCAGGGGCGGGTCGAGGGAAATATGCGCATCGTGGATGCCCGCAGCGGTGAAGTTCTGGATGCGCGCAAGGTCTCGATCCGCGAAGAACTCGCGGAGCCCGCCTCGCGCGAGCAGTTGATCAGCAGCCTGTCGGACGCCTATGCCGACCAGACGGTGGTCAACCTGATGAACACGATCTTTCCCATCAAAGTCGCGGCGGTGGTGTCCGGAGTGGCATACATCAACCGGGGAACGGACGGCGGCCTGTCCAGCGGCGAAACGCTGACGGCCGTGCGACCGGGGCGGCCGATTGTCGATCCGGACACCGGTGTGCAGTTGGGCTTTGCGGAGACCGATCTGGGCGAGATCACCCTGACGGAAGTGACTGATGCACGCGCCAAGGCGCCGGTCGGAACGCTGCAGCTGCAAACGGGCGATATCCTGAAACGGCGTTACGACGCCAGGGAGCGGCGCAGCACGCAAGGCGTCAGCACGGTGGCCCCCGAGCGCAGCGGCGGAACGGTCGGAGATACGGGCGGGCGGCCGTTGACCCTGGCCGTCGGCAAGATACGCGTCAATCCCTTGGGTCGAAATGCCGACGTGCGGCGTGCAAATATAGACCGGGTATCGAATGACTTGATGGTCAAGCTTTCGCAGTTTCCCGAGTTCGACGTGATGGAGCGCGCGGAGATCGATCAGATTGTCGACGAGAAGGCCTTCACCACAAAGGCGCGCGGCACCTCTGCGCGCGGGGCGCTGCGCGAACTCGAAGGCGCCGACTACCTGATCATCGCCGTCATCGACGATTTCCTGATTCGCACCGAACGCAAACAAGTCCCCTATCTGGACGCGGTGCAGACCCGGCACTTCGGCACCGTCGAATCGACGCTCAGGATGGTTGACGTCCACACGGGCAGGTTGGTCGGTGCTGACAAGATCAGACTGAACGAGCGCATGCGCGACGCGTCCGACGAGCCGGCGGCGGTGGCCGATCTGCTGGATCTGTATTCATCCGAACTGGTTCGTCGCATCAGCGAGAATCTAAAGGCGCGCCTGCGCGGTGACGACGTGCGACCGGCCCGCCCCGTGCTGGACGCGCAGCGACCCAAACCGGCGATGCCCAAATTCAATCGTCCAAATTTCTAGTCGGCGGCAGGGACCGATCTACGTATGGGAATGAAACACTTTGACTATATCGCAGTCCCGTTGGTGCTTTTTTGCGCCGTGCCGGCGCAGGCATTCAATCCGCTCGAGGCCTTAGGTAAAGCGATCGACGAGGCCGCGCAACAGACCCAGCAGGACCAGCGGCGGCAGGTGGCGCCCGGCGCTCAACGCCGCGCGGCGGCGCCGGCCCAGGCCATGCGGCCGACCGATCTGGGTATTGCCATGACGGGAAAGAGGCAGGTCGTAGCCGAGGGCTATACCAAGGAGATGGCGCCAATAAAGGATCTGATGGCCCAGGGCCGGGTGTCCGACGCGCTGCGCGCCAAACGGCCGCAGGACAAACAGCCCGAAGATCTGGATATGCTGGCCAATCTGGAACTGGGCGTGCTGGCCATCGACGCCGCGGTTTTGAGCGATGCTAAGGCCAGCTTCGAACTGGCCGAGCGCAAGCTCGGCACCAAAGACGAGCGCAGCACCGTCGTCGGGTTCTTCTCGGGTGCCAAAGACACCGTGTTGGCGACCCTTACGGGTAACGCCGAGCTGGGCGAGTATCCGGGTGCGGGCTACGAACGGGTGCTGATGCTCAATTACAAGTCAATCGCTCACCTGTTGGACGGTGAGCGCAGTGCGTATAACGTCACACGACGTGCGATCGACCTGCAGAATATCGAGAAAAAGAAATTCGACGAGTTGGTCCGAGAGGCCCAGGCCAAGATCAAGGAGGAGGAAGCCAAGCAAAAGGAGAAGGGCGCTGACCTCGCCGCGTATGGGTTCGATGCCGTGGTTGAAGAACAATACGAAGCAACGGAGAAACAGGCGCTGAAGGTGCCCAGCGCGTTCGTCAATCCGTTTGGATTCTACGTGGCGGGCGTAGTCCAGGAACTGGACAGCTACGAAGATAAAAGCCTGCGTGACAATGCCCGCATATCGTACAAGAAAGCGCTTGAACTCAATCCCAAGAGCGACGTGATCAAACAGGCCGTCAAGGATCTGGCGAAGCCGGCGCCCAGGGCCCGGCGCATGGTGAACGTCATCGTCGGCGACGGGTTTGCGCCGGAGAAGAAGCTGTTGAAGTTCGACCTGAGTCTCGGCGCGTCGCTACCCACTCAGGTGGAGTTGCCGATCTACCAGCCGGTGCGCAGCCGCGTGCACCGGGTGGAGATTCAGACGACCTCGGGCAAGCGCTGGGCGAGGGCGTCCGAGGTAGCCGACATCTCTGCATTGGCTCTGCGTTTTCAAAAGGACTCGGGACCGATTCAGCAACTGCGCATGATGACGACGGTCGTGCGCAACATTATCGAAGGCCAGGCCTGGAACCAGGCGACCCAGAGCGCGGGCATCTTCGCAAACCTGATCGGCAAGGTGAAGGAAACGCGCGACGAAATGGTGCATCCGGATATGCGTTCCTGGTCTACGCTGCCGTCCCGTTTGTTGGCAGCCAGATTCTTTGTGCCAAAATCGGTGTCCCGGATCAAGATAGTGGTGTTCGACGCCAGGGGCAGAAAGCTAAGCAGCAAAGTCGTGGATATCGATCAGAACAGCCACAATGTTGTATACGCGAGAACGCTGGATAAGACGCTGTATACCTCGTCGAGTAGCAAAATGTGGGTAGGATCATGATTCGAACTATCTCCGCCGTCAGTAGTGTGCTCGCGTTGGTTATCGTGTTCGGCGTGAGTGGGTGTAACACCGCAGGATCGAACGATCCGAATATTCGGCATTACCGGCAGAACACGGTAAACAGCGACAATCCGCGCGCCCGTCTGGTGTTGGGATCCGAACGGCTGGTCAATCGTATTGCGTTGACCGATGCGCGGCTCGGCAGCGCGGGTCAACTCGCCAAGGCTGAGGTGACGGTGCAGAATCTGACCGACGCCCGCTATTCACTGGAGTATCAATATGCCTGGGAAGACCATGAAGGGTTCAGTATCAACGAAAACCGGGTGTGGCGACGCTTTGTACTGGCACCGCGGGAACTGAGGAGCTTCAAGTCGGTGGCGAGTGACCCGAAGGCGCACGCGTTCACCTTGACCGTGCGATTGCCGGACGACTTCTTCATTCACCAGGAAGAAATCCTCGAACCTAAGTAAGAATCAGCGGAGCGGACTTGATGAAAAAATTGACGGGATTGATGATTGCAGCGGGTTTGGCGTTGGTCACGGCGGGTTGCCAGACCAATCTGCCCATCGGCGGCCAGTCGAATGTGTCTGTGGTTGACTCCGGCAGCCGCGGTCATCTGCAGGCCGAGTTGACGATGGCCGACTATACCGAACTTGCGGAAAAGGTCACCAATAAAATGCTGTCGTCGCGGTTGGTCGAGAAGTGGGGCAGTCGCAAACCCCGACTCATCCTGGCCAAGTTGCGCAACAATACGGACAACGAGAGTATCCGCATGTCCGATATCTACGACCGCATCACCGAGACGCTGCTCAACTCGGACACCGTGCGGTTAATGGATCAGTCCGCGACCAGTTTCGACTATGTGGTCCGTTCCGAACTGTCGTCGAACCGCCAGTACGGAGCCGGCGGCCAAGAGTTGGTCGGTTACAAACTGGAACTCAAGCTTTTCACCATCAGCGGCGAAATGAAAGGGCAGTGGTCGGGTACGCTGACGCTGGCCAAGGGCAAGAAATCGTTTCTCTAGTCTCTGCCATATTCTACCCGCCCGATATCTGATCCACTCGTGCGAGAGTCTTGAGTCAAGGCGTTGGATGCGCGGGTAGTCAAGAGAGGAATGGCGGCGTTGGCGGCGGCTGATTCCGATGTCGCGGCCGCCGTGGCAACGGTCGGCCTGCCCCGGCCGAGACTACGCCCGGCCGGCTTTGCGACGTTGTTCAACACGATCGCCAGTCAGCAGATATCGACGGAGGCGGCGCGGGCGATTTTGCGTCGGGTAGGGGCCTTGCTGCCAGAAATCTCCGCCGAGGCCTTGTTACGCACCGATGTCGAGGCGCTGCGGCAAGCGGGTTTGTCGTACCGTAAGATCGAATATGCGAAAGGCGTGGCGGCGGCTATCGTCAACGGGCACTTTGACGTTGCGGGGCTGGATAAGCTGTCGGACGACGATGCTATCGCGGCGATAACGGCGTTGCGCGGGTTCGGCCGTTGGAGCGCCGAGATCTATTTAATGTTTTCGCTCAGGCGAAGAGACGTCTTCCCGGCCGATGATCTGGCGCTGCGCGTGGCGCTGGGGCGGTTAAAGGGCCTGGACGAAAAACCCGGCGCCAAAGATGCCCGCGAGCTGGTAAAACACTGGTCGCCATGGCGCAGCGTCGGTTCGTTGTTCTTGTGGCATTTTTATCGGGGCGCACCTAACTGAGCTAGCCTGCACGTTGCACCAGTATCCGGGATGATCGCGCCGGACAGGTGCGGCTGGACGCCGCTGTGAAGCGAAAGGCATAGCCGTCGCCACGACTCGAGTGAACAGCCAGTGCAGGCGTGCCTGGACGAGCGAGGGCCCGGATAGATCATGGGCCGGTCAGCAACCGTACCCTGCAGAAAGCCGCGGAAAAAGAGGATTCGAAGCGGCTACATCGGGTGTCGGTATTTGGCCCATGATCCGCTGGTGCAACATGCAGGGCCAGCGTCGACCGCATGCGACCGGCGCGCTTTATCGCGCCGGTATCCCCGATCCGCTACAGCAGTTCCAGCAGGCGTATGACCTTGGCGAGCTTCTGGTCCTCCTGCAGCGCCCCTTCCCAAAACACATAGGTGACCTCCGAGCCGTTTTCGCCGACGGTCAGTCTGGCTTCGAAGGCATCGGCTCCTTCCGGCATGGGGTGCTCGCGCGGCAGTCCCAGTGCTCGGACCGCGGCCAGGATGTCGGCTTCCTGCGCCTCATCCAACTTGCCCTTACGCGGTTCCTGGCTGGTGTAAGTGCCGGCGTTGACCACGAATTCGCCGTTGTCGTCGATCTGGATGTCGAGCATGTACTCTTCCTCGCCGACGACTTCGTACTTGATGGGGACCATGGCACCAATCCTCGAAAGAACGGTTCGATTGCTGAACCTGCATCGTCAGGCTAGCGCCGGGTGAGGTTGCGATCAAGCAAAGCGACAAAAACCGCATCGAGCCGATCGCGCGGGCTTGACATGGGTCGGCGCTCGCTTGGTCTGCCTTGGCCGATAGCGAACGATTGCACACTGCGGGGCTAATGGGCCGGTGGAACGATACCCGGTCGGGGTGGGTCCAACCACCAAGCGAGGTGAAACGACAGCGGCGCCCGCGAAACGACAAATTGCGCGTGGCGAACGACGCGCGTAGGCTTTGCAGTCAACGATGAATTCGCGAAACCGAAGCCGGAATTGTCGGGTTTAACCTCGGCGAGGCGATGGCGGGAGGAAACCGGAACATGTCTGTCAATTCGCTGCAGCGCGCCTTGCTTCTATTGTTGTGGTGTGCGCTCACGGGCAGTGCCTACGGCAGCGCTGCGCTGGTGATGGACGTCAAAGGTGCGATCGGCCCGGCCACTTCCGACTATGTTCAGCAGGGATTCGCCGAGGCGCGCGACCGGGGCGCGCCGTTCGTCGTCCTGAGGCTCGACACACCGGGGGGGCTGGATGCCGCGATGCGCGATATCGTCAAGGAGATCCTTGCCTCGTCGATTCCGGTGGTGGGCTATGTGGCGCCAAGCGGCGCTCGCGCGGCGAGCGCCGGCACCTATATCCTGCAGGCCTGCCACGTTGCGGCCATGGCGCCGGCGACAACCCTGGGTTCCGCGACACCGGTGCAGATCGGCGGCTTTCCGAGCATGCCGGACGCCGGCGACGATGCGAAGTCCGAAGGTGGCGGGACAGCGACAGGCGACGGCACCGCCGAACCAGCGGAACCGGCGCGAGCTGAAAAAGACGCACCCGCCACCACCATGGAGCGCAAACTGGTCAACGACGCGGCCGCCTACATGCGCGGCCTGGCGAAGTTGCGCGGACGCAATGCGGAGTGGGCGGAGCAAGCGGTACGTTCGGCCGATAACCTGGCCGCGGCCGAGGCATTCGAGCAAGGGGTAATCGATCTGATCGCCGACGATATTCCCGATCTCCTGATGCGCCTGGATGGCCGTGCGGTCAATGTCCTGGGTACCGAAGTCTTGCTCAAGACCAGCGGCCTGATCGCCGAGGAAATCAAACCGAGTTGGCGTACCCGGCTGTTGAGTGTCGTGACCGACCCCAGCGTTGCCTACGTGCTCTTGCTGATCGGGGTATACGGTCTGATCTACGAACTGGCGAACCCGGGTGCGTTGGTCCCGGGTGTGACGGGCGTAATCGCGCTGGTTTTGGCGTTGTATGCGTTTCAGGCGCTGCCCGTGAATTTCGCGGGTCTGGCATTGTTGGGATTGGGTATCGCCTTCATGGTGCTGGAGGCGTTCGTACCCAGCTTCGGGGCGCTCGGCATCGGTGGTGCGATCGCCTTCGCCGCGGGTTCCGTTATGTTGTTTCGAGACGATGCGGGGCAGATCGGCGTGGCGCTGCCGGTCATCGCGACATTCGTGATTCTGAGCCTTGCGCTGTTCGTCGGCGTGATTGGCTTTGCCGTGAGGTCAAGACGAAGTCCGGTGGTCAGCGGCGCGGAACAGATGGTGGGCGCGATCGGTGAAGCGCTTGAAGATTTCGAGGAAACTGGCAGGATTCGCGTTCACAGCGAGAGCTGGATTGCGCACACCGACCGTCCTGTGCGTCGCGGTCAGCGAGTGCGCGTCGCCGCGATCGATGGTTTAACGCTCAAAGTCGAGGAGATGGCTGATGATTAGTTCCTTAGCAACCGTGCCGTTGATAGTTTTTCTGTTCATCTTCGGTCTGCTGGCAGCTTCGCTCAAGATACTTCGCGAATACGAGCGCGGCGTGGTGTTTTTCCTCGGCCGGTTTCAACGGGTCAAGGGGCCGGGCCTGATCATCATTATCCCGGTTGTTCAGCAAATGGTAAGAGTGGATCTGCGCACCGTCGTAATGGACGTGCCGACGCAGGATGTCATTTCACGCGACAACGTATCGGTCAAGGTCAACGCCGTGGTCTATTTCCGGGTGGTCGATCCGGAGCGGTCCATCATCCAGGTCGAGGATTTCAATGCCGCGACCAGTCAACTTGCGCAGACCACGTTGCGTTCGGTTCTCGGTGCGCACGAGCTGGATGAAATGCTGATGAGTCGGGAGCAGCTCAACAGGGATATTCAGGAAATCCTCGACAAGCAGACGGATGCCTGGGGTATCAAAGTCTCCAACGTGGAGATCAAACACGTCGATCTCGATGAATCCATGATACGTGCGATTGCGAAGCAGGCGGAAGCGGAGCGCGAGCGGCGGGCCAAAGTCATTCACGCCGAGGGTGAGATGCAGGCGTCCGAGAAATTGCGCGCGGCCGCCGATGTACTGATGAAAAGCCCGGCGAGTATGCAGTTGCGTTACCTGCAAACACTTACCGAGGTCGGTAACACGCCCAGCTCTACCATCGTGTTCCCGTTCCCGTTGGAGTTTTCGCATCTGGCCGGAATACGGCACAAATCGAACGTAGATTGAGCGGCAGGCGCCGGGATCGCTTGCGGCGGTATGAAGCGACCGACCGCGCGCTCAACTCGAGCGCGTGGCGGTGACCAGATAGCGCATTGGTCCACCGGTGGCCAGGGTGCCGAACGGGAAACAGGTCACCAGCAGCAGGCGTCGATCACCCCGTGTCACACTGAGTCTTGAGACCCTGGCGTCGACAACTGCGGTGTGATCGACGCGATAAGTACGTACGCCCTGCGCGGTCTGGATCATTACCCGTTCGCCGGGACGAATCTGTTGCAGAAAGCGGAAGTGCGTGTCGCGGTGACCGCTGATGACGACCGTGTCGTCCGAGGCCGGGCTGCCCGAGCGCGGATTGTGCCCGGGTCCGAATGCGAGCGCGTTGCCGGCGTCGCCTTCGAGAACGATCAGATCGATGTCGTGCGCGGGAACCTCGAGTCGGGCGACGGGCCAGAAATCGGCCCAAGGCCAAGGGCGGTGGCCGGCGCCGTCGCGCAGCGACCTGGTCCAGGCGTGCTGCATGAGCACCTGGGCCAGGGCGGCCTTGGCCTGGATCCAGCCACCGTGTCCCAGCAAGACTCCTCCGGCCAGCGCCAACATGAGCGCAGCTCGGCGAAGTCGGCGCGCCAGCCTTGGTTGCGTCATGGTGCCGTTACTCTGGACCGCAGGTATGCCACCACCGCCGCCGTGGCAAGCAACAGCAAGCCCGTCAGTATGGCAAGCCACGACCCGGTGGCTCCCTGCGCGAGAACCAGTCCCGCCGGCGTCACCTGGGTGCGGACCGGCTGGCTGGGTTTCCACCCGGCCGGCAGATTGGAATCGAGCGCGTGCCGGTCCACGGGCTCGGCTGGCGGCCGCACGGGTGTCACGTCCACCGCAACCAGACTCGTATATTGACTGACCAGGTGATGATTCAGCGCCAGTTCCGTGACGTCTTGCCGCACCCGGTCCGCGTCGTGGCCGCGGCTCAAACGGCGCATCCAGTTCTGTATCTTCTGCCGCGCCCAGTAGATACCCAGACCGTCGACGGTCGATGCGTCGTTGTCGGCGGTCGGCGTCACGCGGGTGTTCCAGCGCATGCTGCCGATGCGGCCGGAGATGTCGATATCGTCGATACCCTCAGGTACCCGCATCGCAGCGATCAGGGGTTCGCCGGTATACAGATCGGGTAACGGGTCGGGCAGAATGTCGGCCGTAGCCGGCACCTGAAGCTGGATATCGGTCAACGCCGGGCGGGCCAGCTTGTCGAACAGGGTCCGCATCCGTTCGTTGACCGTATCGAAGTGGGGGATATAGGTATGCGTGCCGCGTCCGAAGCTGGCGGCTTCGGCCATAAAATGGGTATTTGGCGCGGAACCGATACCCACGGTAAACAACCGTCGCTCACCGATATGCTGATCGATATAGGCCAGCAGCTCCGCTTCGTTGTTGACCGCGCCATCGGTGATGAAAACGACCTGCGTCATGCGATCGTCGCTCGGGGGGGATACTTCGAATGCCTTCACCAGCGCATCGCGGATCTCCGTACCGCCGTTGGCCTCCAGCTTGGCGACGTAGCGGGTCGCGCCGCGTCGGTTGGCGGCGTTCGCGGGTAGCGAGCGGGAAAACAAGACCTCGGTATAGGCGTTGAACTGCAGCACGTTGAAATGGTCCTGGTCATTCAGTTGCTCGATCGCGCTGATCAGCGCGGTACGTGCCTGCCGCATCGATTCGCCGCCCATCGATCCGGATGTATCGATGACAAAGACCACTTCCCGGTTGATCGCGGCCGGCTGGGTTGCGGGGGACGGCGGCATGATCATCATCAGCGCGTAGTTACCGGCCTGGCTATGCTCGGAAAAGAAGGCGGCCCTGGGCTCATCACCGGCGACCGGCTGCCACTCCAGGATGAAGTCTCGGTCGGCGGCGACCACGCCCGCCGCAAATCGTACCTGGCGTATGTCCGGGTCGGTTTGCGATTGCACGATAGCGTGTGACGGGCTGACGATCGAATTGAGCGCCAGGCCGGGGTTCAGCCAAACCTGCATCCTGACCGGATTGAGCGGATCTTTCTCCGCGGAAGCCGAACGTTGCAGCGGAACCGAGTTCGGAATCTCGCCGGGCAGTATCGCCCAGCCGCCGTCTATATCGATTGTTTCGTCGAGGACGCTTGCAGTTTCTGGCGGCCGATACCGCGGTGTGATGGCCATGGGGTAGCGCAGGCTGAAGCGCCCGTCTTTCCAGGTCACCAGGTCCTGGTATTCGATTCGTACCTCGATCGACCCGTGGGGTGGGATGTTGGCCACGGACGACGTAAACAAATTCGGGCGGTGCTGTTCGATCAAGGCACTGCGTTTGCCTTGCTGTTTGGCCGCTTCGTAGGTCTTGCGGGCCCGGGATTTTTCCTCGATCACGCCTTCGATCACCCGATCGCCGACTTTCATGGCCAACCGATCCACAGCCGCCTGTTCCGGGAGCGGAAAGGCGTAGATGGCCTCCGCCCACGCGGCGGTCGGGTTATCGAACAATTGGGTGATTTCCGCCCGGATGATAGGTCCGGTTACCCGAATATCGACCTCCGTGCGCTGCGTGGGGGCAATCGTGTAAATGCCCGGCTGATCGGACTTCAGAAGCAACGAACCTTGGGTGACTTCGTCGAGTGTCAGAGTCTGCCCTGACGGCGGTGCGGCGGATGCCAGGGTTGGCAGCCAGACCGCCAGACCCAGCAAAAGGACTTGCGGTAAAGCGACGTTGGTTTTCATGGAGAGGGGCTCCTCGGTTGCCGGAGTAGGGATTGCTCCTGAACTAAGGATGCCGGTCCAGTTTGCGATTAGAATGAAGCGCTGGTGAACTTGTGTGAATCTCTGTGAAGGAGTCTTGTCGCTGGTGGAACAGCCGCGCATTCTGATTGTCGAGGACGAGCCCGCGATTGCCGATACGCTGACCTATGCGCTGCAGACCGAAGGCTTTGAGACGCAGTGGGTGACGCATGGGCAGGAGGCGCTGGATATCGTGCATGGATCGCCGCCGGCGCTCATGCTGCTCGATGTCGGTCTGCCCGATATGAGCGGTTTCGACGTGTGTCGCGAAATCCGCAAGGAGTCCAACCTGCCAATCATATTCATCACGGCGCGCTCAGAGGATGTCGATTGCGTGGTCGGGCTGGAGCTCGGTGGCGACGACTATGTGGTCAAGCCGTTCAGCCCCAGGGTGGTGGCGGCGCGGGTGAGGGCCCGTCTGCGGGGGGCGAGTCTGGCGGAATGCGATCCCCCGCCGACCCATGGTTTCAAGGTTGATGCAGACGGTTATGACATCCGCCTCGGCGGCCAGGCGTTGGAGCTGTCGCGCTACGAATTTCGCATTCTGCAACTACTGATCGAAAACCCCAGGCGGGTCTACTCGCGCGGTCAACTCATGGATCTGCTGTGGGACGAGCCCGAACGCAGCTACGACCGTACCGTCGATACCCACATCAAGACGATTCGGCAAAAGATCAAGGCCGTCGACCCTGCTGTGGACGCGGTGCGTACCCATCGCGGCATCGGCTACAGTTTCGAAGCGTGAAAATCAGGACCCGCATCTTTCTGGTTTTTGTGACCATGATCGTAGTCGGCATCTTCGCGCTGATGCGTTGGATGCACGAGGACATGCGGCCCCGCTATATGGAGGCGCAGGAAGACACGCTGGTGGATCTTTCCCAGGTGCTGGCGACTTTGATCAGCAACCGGGGCGTCGACGCCGCGCATGGGCGGTCGCGGATCGATGTCGGTTTTCTGGACGAGGGCTTCGAGAAGATTGCGCGCAAGCGCATCTCGGCGCAGATCTACGAGTTACACAAGGACTCGGTCGATATCCGTATCTACGTCACCGACCATGCCGGTCGGGTGCTGTTTGACTCCGATGGCGGTCGTGACGTGGGTGCGGACTATTCGAACTGGCGCGACGTACACCTGACCCTGGCCGGCGAGTACGGCGCGCGCAGTTCGGAGTTCGATCCCTTGTTCGCTACCGGCTCGACCATGTACATCGCCGCACCGATCGAGGACCGGGGCGATTTGCTGGGTGTCGTGTCCGTCGGCAAGCCGACGCGCAATGCGGAGCGATTCATGGAACATGCGCTGCAGGAATTGCGCAAGGTGGCGCTGTTGGTGGTGGTTGCCACCCTGGCGGTCGGGTTTATCCTGCACGGCTGGATCAGCCGGCCGCTGCAGCAGCTCCATGACTATGCCATCGCCATCCGCGACGGACGCCGCAATGCTCTGCCCGCACTTGGCGACAACGAGGTGGCGCGGGTGGGCGAGGCGATCGATGACATGCGCCGCGCGCTGGACGGCAAGGCCTATATCAGCAGCTATGTGCAATCGTTGACGCACGAGCTGAAGAGCCCTTTGGCCGCGATTCGCGGGGCCGCCGAACTGCTGGAAGAGGACATGCCCGTGGTCGAAAGGCAGCGCTTCCTCGGCAATATACTGAACCAGACCGAACGCATCCAGGAACTCGTCGATAGGTTGCTCGAACTCGCCGCCATCGAGAACCGACCCGCGCTCGAAAACAAGCGCCCCATTGAGATCAAGGCGCTGTTCGCCGAGGCGAAGGACAGCCTGCAGCCGATCGCGGCGCATAAAGAGGTGGCGGTAGAACTGCACGTGGCCGGCGAACCCTGGGTCGAGGGCGAGCCGTTTCTGTTACAGAAAGCGATAATCAATTTGCTCAAGAACGCCATCGAATTTTCATCGCACAACGATCGCGTGGCGTTGTCAGCCAGGCGCGAGGCGGATCGGGTCGTCGTCAGCGTCGCCGATCAAGGGCCGGGCGTACCCGACTACGCCAACGACAAGGTATACGAGCGTTTCTACTCGCTACGCCGCCCTGACGGACAAAAAGGCTCGGGCCTGGGTCTGAGCTTCGTGCGCGAAATCGTTTCGCTGCACAAGGGCGAACTGACGCTGAGCAACCGGGCGGAGGGCGGAGCGGTCGCCGTGCTCGCGCTGCCGCCAGTCGACGCGAACTGACCTTGGTGTTCGACATTCTGCTTACTGAAAGTGCGGCCTGTCATTGCATATTCCCTCTAGCCTGCATGTTGCATCGGTATCCGGGATGATCGCGCCCGCCAGGTGCGATGGCACGTGGCTCTGGAGCGAAAGCCATTGCGATGGCTATGGCTGGAGAGAAGCGCAAGTGCCAGCGTGCCTGGACAAGCGAGGGCCTGGACAGAGCACGGGTCGATGACGAATCGTTACTTCAGGAAAGACGAGGCTGCTGACGTTTCGCGCCTTGTTTGACGGCAAGTTCGCCCCGACCCGTGATCGACTGGTGCGACCTGCAGGCTAGATCATATGCCTATCGATTAAGAAGTAAGCCCAGGTGCTCGCTGCGTATCCCAACGCAATGGCCCAGGTCCACTTGAGGTGCGCGAAGAGGGTATGGATCCCACGCGCCTGGCCCATGACCGCGGCCCCCGCGGCGGAGTCGATGGATACCATCGAACCGCCGACGCCGGCGGTGAGCGACACCAGCAGACAATGCGGTCGCCGGTAGCATCAGTATGATCAGTCGTGCAGCCAGCCAGATACCTGTGGACGACCGTTTTCCGCGGATCGAGTTGCCGTGAGATGATCAATGCGAATCAGATGTCCTTGGCGCCATCATTGATTGGGGGAGTGCTCCCTTGCGGTCGATAAATATCGGTGGGAGCATCGGCGACCAGGCTTTCAACTTGAAGGAGGTTCTTATTACGAAGCCGGCAGAAAACTGGACCGTCTATATGATCCGATGCGGCAAGGGCAGCCTCTATACCGGGATCAGCAATAACGTGAAAAAACGCCTCGACTTGCATGCGCAGGGTGCGGGCGCGAAGTATCTGCGCGGGCGTTCGCCGTTGGAGCTCGTGTTCAGGGTAGAGGTCGCGGACAAATCCGCAGCGCTGAAACTGGAGCGGAGGCTCAAAGGGTTGACCAGAGTCGAAAAGGAACGACTGATCGAGACGGGTGATATCGCCCGGTCAGAGGTTCGTCGATTATCGTAAAAGGACGATGCGTTCCTTGGTTATCGATATCGCCCGTGCTTTGTACAAGCGCCCCAAGGCCTTTTTATAGTTGGCCTTGCTGACCCCGAACTGCCTGTAAATGGCCTCGGGTGTACTGTTATCGGTCAACGACGATTCGCCGCCACGGGTCTTGAGATGATTGAGTATGCGCGTGCAGAGTTCGTCGCGTGCCTGGAGGCCGGGCGCCTGTAGGCAGAGATCGATTTTTCCGTCGGGCCGTATCGCCTTGATGTAACCTTGCGTCTTTCGGCCGACCTTCGCGCCCTGCAGCACGTCGTGTTTGAAAATCATACCCAGATGTGTACCGCCGATGACGGCCTTGAGTCCCAGGTCAGTGCGGGCGCAGATCAACAGATCGACCGGTTGGCCCGGACGAAAACCGTCCGAGGTTTCGCTGAGGTAGTGAGAGAGTTTCGAACTGGCGGCGATCCGGCGCGTCTGTTCGTCGACGTAGGTGTAGACCGTGTAGTAGCGCCCCTCTTGCATCGGTACCCGCTGTTGATTGAAGGGTACGAGCAGGTCCTTGGTGAGGCCCCAATCGAGAAACGCGCCGACGCGGTCGACAGCCACGACCCGCAGATGCGCGCATTTGCCGACCTGCGTTTTGGGTTTGAGCGTGGTCGCGATCGGAGTGTCGTCGGAATCGAGATAGACAAATACCTCCAAATCCATACCAACGCGACTGTGGCGCGGAACGTAACGGGCCGGCAGCAGTATTTCTCCGAGGTCGCCGGCCGCCAGGTAGACGCCGAACGGAACCTCCTTGACGACCCTCAGGCGGTTGGGTTTGCCGATTTCTGCCATTTCGCTGCGAGGGTGGGATGTGCGGTTGATCCGGCGAACGTCAGTGCTGCGACGGTTGTTCGTGGCAGTCGCGGACCCAGAGCGAAAAAAGCCCCGCCGTCGGGCGAGGCTTTTTCAGGGTCCGGTTAGTTCGAAAGTCGGCTATTGTGGAACTACATTTGCCGCGGCTGGGCCTTTTTGGCCCTGCTCGACGTCGAAAGAGACTTTCTGCCCCTCCGACAACGATTTGAACCCGTCACCCTGAATGGCGCTGTGGTGTACAAATACGTCCTTACTGCCGTCATCCGGCGCAATAAATCCAAAACCTTTGCTGTCGTCAAACCATTTAACTGTGCCTGTCGCCACTACGATCTACCTCTATCTAATTTAACAAGTGTTTTCATGCAGACTTTCAGATTTCGTACCAGGTCGCCTACTTAACATCGAAAGAGGAACTGACCGTAAAACCACATTCAAGTCATGCAACGACTGCACTATAGGTACTAGCGGACGCTCGGGCAAGTTTGAACGGGGTAAAACATCGAATTCGGGTGCGTTGCGTCACCCAATAACGGTATTTACAGCGATTTTATTGATAATGATTCCCATCTGTCGCTCCCCAAGCGCCAGACCTGCGTGTTGCACGAAGTGTTCGGAAATCAGGGCACACTGGGCAAAGTGTCACAACAGCGGTTTTTCTCTGATGCACGCAGAAGCGTCGGAAATAACGCAGCCAACGTACTGACGCCGGCCTGCCCTCGTGCGATATGCGCGCTAAAGCACCAAGGTCACGCGCCGATCATTCCGCTATTGCGAGCGCGCAAGAGTATTTCAAATATGGGACACGACACCTTGAGTCGGTTCGCGTTGGTATGGAGTGTACTGTTGGGCTCCCTGCTCTGGTGGCCCGTTTCTGTCGGCGGTGCATCGGGTGGTGCAGCCTGCGTGATGGCCAAATGGCAGGGAAACACGCTGGATTACGCATTAGTCACTGGCAGGGCGCATGTTCTCGATGCGCAGGAAGCCGCCGAGGAACTGTTACGACGCAAGGGCTACGAAAGCTACAAAGACAACGTGGATATTTTACACCCGCAAGCGCTCACCAATTTGCCGCATGCCTATGCGGTGGTTATCAAGACAACCTACAGGACACACCGCGGCAAGGAAAGAACCAGCATCGGTTGCGGATTCGCGGCCGAGTCGCACGCATCCGCGCTGTGGGACGCTATGCGGGACCTGCAGTCGCACTCGTGGGGGTGGAAGCCCGACCGGGACGGCTATGAAATCGTTGAGCAGATCAGGTATTAGCACTCTTTCAAGACGATATTGCCGGGTTCAGGGTCCACAGTCTGTTTCGCACGGCGCAGCACTCACCACGCAGGCAATGGCCCTTTCCCTTGTCAAGCGCTGCAACGACGTTGCGGGACAGGGGTGGACGGACGTGCCGCCTAGCCCTGCACGCTGAAAACCGGCTATCTTTTCCCGGAGTAACGCCCGTTTTTCATGATTCGCAGGCGAATCCGGGCTCGGCGAATGACCCTGCGTGCAACACCTGAATCCACAGCGCGTGGAATTCGCCGATGGGGCAATTCATTCAACGGTCGGAGGAGAAACACTATGAGTCGTGTCGTCGATGAAGTCATGGCTGCGAATGCGGACTATGTTGCCAGCTTTGGCGATAAAGGGAACTTGCCCATGCCGCCGGGCAGGCAGTTCGCGATCTTAACCTGCATGGACGCGCGTCTCGATCCGGCCAAGTACGCGGGTCTGGCCGAAGGGGATGCGCACGTCATTCGTAACGCGGGCGGTCGAGCCAGCGACGACGCCATACGTTCGCTGGTCATCTCGCACAAATTATTGGGGACCCGGGAGTGGTTTGTTATTCATCATACCGATTGCGGTATGGAGACCTTCACCAACGATATCATGGCCGATCTATTGGCCAGCAGCCTGGATACGGCGACCGTCGATGCCAGCGGTTGGCACGATTCCGGCGCCGGACCAGGTTCTCCGGAGGGCCGTTACATCAATTGGCTGACGATCAGCGACAACGCAAAAAGCGTGGTCGAAGACGTGGCGCGAATCAAGGCTCATCCTCTGGTGCCCGGAGACGTCCCGGTATATGGGTATATCTATGATTGTAAGTCCGGAGAGTTGGTAGAGGTGCCGGAAGCCACCGCGGCGGGTAAGAACAGCTGACGGGATCGATTATGGCGGACGGCGTTGCGGGAAAAATCGGAGCCTCGGACCCCTACCTGACTACCGCTGTCGCACAGACCGGCACGCAGGCCGGAGGACGTGCTCCGGCCGGCCACATGCGCGTCGCCGAACTGAAACTCGATGGAACTTGTCAGGCTTCGTTGCCCGATCCGCTATCGCGCACCCCGGGGTGGTGGGCATATCGGGCCCGCCGAGTGACATCGATAAACGTCCCGGAGCGTGGGCGCCGAGGGTTCGACCCGATCACCGTAGTACTACGCATTACCAGACGTATACCTCCCGGTTATCCTTTTGCGTATCACACGCTAGCCTCAACTCGACGCGACACCACAGCGCCGGTGCCTGATTCGCCCGTTGGGCCGCAGGCAACGCCATGTCGCTATCGACACCCGACCATCGGAGGTTATAAGAGATGCTTGAGTCTGCGCTAGAAAGAGATCTGAACGCCCGTCCGTTCGAGAAAGTCATTCGGCAGTTTGGGGAAATCGTCAAGGACGATCCCGCGCTGTACGAGCAACTGAGTGAAACGCCGAATAAGGAGAGCTTCATCGACAAATACGTCAGTTTGGGGGCGGAGCACGGTTGCGAGTTCAGCCGAGACGACTTGCTGATCGCCGTGCAAGAACAGAAGCAAGGTCGCAACTGGGTCATCCCGAAATCGGTTTTGCGCCTTATCGCAGAAAGATTCTAACCAGGGCGGAGTGTGAACATCATGAGCGACGATATCAAGACGGATGCCGGACGGACCGTAGGGCAGTGGAGCGGCGAAAGCGTTGGTGAGTTGCAGGTGGAACTGACGCGTATACGCAATGGTCTTCGCGAGGAATCATCCCGCGAGCGCCTGATCGCCAAACAAATGCCGCACCGTGACCAGTTGCCTGAGGATTTGCACAATTTCAAGGCGTATCACATCTGGGGATGCGATCGAAATGGAAACTGTTTGGTCGGTACGCACGCCAACCGGGTCGAACCGGTTGACAAAGTACGCACCTTCTCCTTGATCGACCACCACTGAAGTCTCTTTGCTATCTGGGCCGAAAAATATCGACCTTACGCATCCGGAGGAAGAAGGTAAGTCTCCGGATGCTATTCTGCTCTTGATCGGGGCGATGCTGAAGGTGACAGAATGTTTGGCGGCGATCTCAACTCGATCCTGACCCAGGTCCAGGAAATCGCAACCGAGGTGGTGGCACCGCTGGCGAGCGAGACGGACGAGCGGGCGCAATGGCCGAAAGCCGGGTTGCGAGCGATGCAGAACGCCGGCTTCGGCGGTTTGGTGGCGCCGAAGAAATTCGGTGGCAAGGAGTGCGGATTGTTCGCCCTGACGAGGGTGTGTGAAACCCTGGGCCGCGAATGCGCCTCGACTGCCATCTGCTTCGGTATGCATTCGGTGGGCACGTCGGTGATCGCCGCCAATGCCACGCCGGATCAACAGGAGCGTTATCTCGCCCCGATCTGCAACGGAAAACACATTACGACGCTGTCGCTAAGCGAGGCGGGTACGGGTGCGCATTTCTATCTTCCGCAAACCTCCCTGGAGGCGCTGGACGATCGGCACTATCGGCTGACCGGCACCAAGACATTCGTCACCAACGGCAGCCATGCCGATTCCTATGTGGTTTCCGCGGTAGCGGCCGACCCGGACGCGCCGATCGGCCAGTTTTCCTGCGTCATCGTGGACGGCGATGCGGCGGGCATCAAATGGGGCTCTCCCTGGGATGGCTTGGGGATGCGCGGCAACTCCTCCCGCTCGATGGAATTGCTGGGGGTAAAGCTGCCGCGCGCCAATCTGCTGGGAAACGAAGGGGACCAGATCTGGTACACGTTCAACATCGTGATGCCGCACTTTCTGGTTGCCATGGGCGGCACCTTTCTCGGCGTCGCGAGCTCGGCGCTGGAGGAGGCGCGCCGACACCTGATTCGCCGCTACCACGCGCACACCGGAACCAACCTTGCCCAATCCTCCGTGCTGCAACATCGCCTGGCGACGCTGTGGGTATCGGTAGAGCGAACCCGGCGGCTGATCTACCATGCCGCGCAGAGCTTCGACGCCGGCGAGCCCGACGCGCTGATTGCGGTCATGTCCGCAAAAGCCGAAGTCGCCGATTGCGTCGTGACGCTGGTCAACGAGGCGATGACGTTGAACGGTGGCATCGGTTATCGCAAGGGCTCCAAATTGCACCGTATGCTGCGAGACGCGCGGGCCAGTCATCTCATGTCACCCACCACGGATATCCTACGAATCTGGATAGGGCGCGCCTTGCTGGGCCAGCCGCTGTTGGCCGACTGACGCCTGATTGCCATGCCGCAGATGCCTCAAGCCGTCCGCGAACCGACCGGTCACATCGGGTTCGTGGGCCTGTCCGCGGTGGTGCAGCGCAAGCTCGATCTGCAGCTCGCGCCCAGATTCACCCTGACCGCGCCGGGCGATTCTGAACGACTGCTCGAGTACATGGAGAACGGCGGCGCGCCCCTGGATGCCGTTGTTCTCGGCCTTGCGGCGGAGGAGGCGGTCCGCCTGGCGCAACGGCTACACACCTACGACAAACTGTTACCGGTGTTGATCCTTTGCCCGTCCTTCTCCAGCGAGGAACTCAAGCGCACGTTGATGTTCAGCCCGTTCCTCGGCAGCGAGGTCACCGTCTGGTCTACCGACGATATAGATATTCTCCCGTCGACCCTGGGCGAAATGGTGGGCCGATACCGCCAGCGCGTGACCTACCGCAACACCTTGTCCACAGCGCGGATCCGCCTGGAGAAACTGCCGCTGCAGCAACCGGAAGCTGCCCATTACCTGGACCGGCTGCTCGACCACGCGCCGGTCGGTGTGGTAACCGTGGATTTGGCCGGAACTGTCGTCACCGTGAATCGGCAAGCACAGCATATCCTCGCCGCCAGTGAACACCGCGTGCTGGGACGGCCATTGACCCTGTTTTTCTCCCCCACGGAACGCCAGCGGCTGGCCGCGTTGCAGGAAAGCTGTCTTGAAGACGGCGCGCGGCAGCAGCACCACATCTTTGAGCTGGGCACTGCAGAAGGGCAAACCAGGTACGTGGAGGTGTCGCTGGCGCCACTGGCCTATCGTACGGGCCAACGTGGGTTCATGCTGATTTTGCAGGATGTCACGTCGCGCGTGGAGGCGGAAAATGAACGCCGGCGCGCCGAAGCGGAACTGCGCCACCACGCCGTATTGCTTCGCCGGTTCCACGAAATCACGTCATCGGAGTCGTTGAGCCTGGAAGAAAAGCTGGACGAGGTGCTGTGTCTAGGGTGCGCACAATTCAAACTTCCGATCGGTATTCTGTCCCGCGTCGACGGGGCCAATCTGAAAATCATCCGCTCGGTCAGTAACGACCTCCACTACGCCATAGGCAGCATCCATCGGCTCGATCAGACCTATTGCGGCATCACGGTGTGCACGGCGGAGCCCCTGGCAATCGCGAATTCGGACTGCGAACATTGGCGTGAGCACCCCGCGTATCAGTCCACCGGACACCAGTCCTACATCGGCACCTGCGTCCAGGTGGATGAAGACGTGCGCGGCACGTTGTGCTTTTTCGGCACCACGGCGCGGGAGCGGCCGTTCAACTCGGCTGACAGCGAACTGATCAAACTCATGTCGCGCTGGGTGCAGAGCGAGTTGCAGCGGGAACGTGCGGATGCCTTGATGCGTAAACTATCGGGCGCGTTGGAACGCACCGCCGATGCCATCATGATTACCGACCGCAACCGCCGCATCGAGTACGTCAACTTGTCGTTTGTGACCTTGACCGGTTACACCAAGGGTGAGGTTATAGGCAACAAGTCTTATTTTCTGCGCTCCGGGTTGCATGATCGCAAGTTCTACGACGAACTCTGGGACGTCATCGGCAAAGGCGACGTCTTCCGCGGTACTCTGGTCAACCGCAAGAAGGACGGCAGCGTGTACTACGAGCAAAAGGCCATCAGTCCCCTGAAAGATGAAAGCGGCCGAATTACGCATTTCATATCGACCGGCCACGACATCACCGATCTGATCGAAGCCGAGGAAAAGAACCGCGCCCACCAAGCCGAACTCGCGCATGTGGCCAGGCTCAGCACACTGGGTGAAATGACCTCGGGGCTGGCCCACGAATTGAATCAGCCGCTGTGTGCCATTACAACCTACGCCCAAACCTGTCTGCACATCCTACAAGGCGACGACTGTAACCCGGAGCGCGTTCGCTACGGACTCGAACAAGTCGTCAAGCAGGCCGCGCTTGCGAGCGAAATCTTTCGGCGCCTGCGCGATTTCGCCCGCAAAGGCGAGATCCGCCGCGAACCGGTCGACCTGGCTCAGGTCGTCAAAGAGGTGATGGATTTCGTCACTGCCGAGGCTCAGCAGAAACTGGTGCGGTTGCATCAAAAATTACCCCGCGAAACCGGCGCAGTATTGGGCGACGCGATTCAAATCGAACAAGTCCTGCTAAACCTGGTACGCAATGCCATGGATGCGGTGACCGCACTCGACGAGAGTCGGCGTCAGATTACGCTAAGCGCACTGCGGGAACCGCAAGGCTGGGTCACGATGGAGATCAAGGACCAGGGCCCGGGCTGTCCGCTGGAAATGGCCGACCGCTTGTTCGAACCCTTTGTCACCTCGAAGCCGAAAGGTCTGGGCATCGGGTTGAGTATCAGTCAGGGCATTGTCGAAGCACATGGCGGCGCCCTCTGGCTGGCGGAAAACTCGGAGCATGGGGCTGTTTTCCGCTTTACCCTACCAATTGAGCGCGAGCCTCATGAAGAAGGACAACGGTAAACAACGGTCTATCGTCCATGTGGTCGATGACAATGCCGCCGTGCGGGACGCCATCTGTTGGCTAGTGGAACAAGTGGGACTGGAAGGCAGGCCTTACGCCTCCGCGCAAGAGTTTCTGTCTAAATGCGACGCCCGCTCGCGCGGCTGCCTGGTGCTCGATATCCGTATGCCGGGCATCAGCGGCCTGGAGTTGCAGGATCGACTGCGCGACAAGCTCAGCCACCTGCCGGTGATCTTCGTGACCGGTCACGGCGACGTTCCGATTACGGTCAGGGCGATGAAGGCCGGTGCCTACGAGTTTCTGCAAAAGCCGTTCAACGATCAGGACCTGCTCGAGGCTATCCAGGGTGCGCTGGCGGAGTATTCGGAGATCTGGAAACAAACGGACGATCAGAAGCGGCTCGAGGAGAGCCTGTCGAGTCTTACGCCTCGTGAGCAGGAGGTTCTTCGGCATCTGGGTCACGGTAAACCCAACAAGGTGATCGCCTACGACATGGGGCTCTCGGTGCGCACCGTCGAAGGTTATCGCGCCAACATCATGAACAAACTCCAGGTGCGCACAATCGGGGAGTTGATGCAGATCGTGCTGGATACCAAGTTCGTCCAACGGGAAACCGACTAACCTGAATGTTGCACCATGCAGGCCAGGGGGGCTCATGGATCCGCTTGTGGCTCCGTAACAGACCGCTTTGAGCGGTTCACAATTAAAGCCCCCCGCTTTGCCTGGGGATACGTCACTGCCTCCCGCCGGGTAAAGCGTTCAGAGGCGCGCCGTAAATACATCCATGTAGGCTCAGCTGCGGTTTCCCTGCAGCAAACGGTCACTCAAACCATCATCCGACACCAGACTTCACTAACGCATTACTTAATTAACGAAAGCCGTCAACCTGCACGCCACATAAAGGCGGCACCGACGTCTGCAGGTTTGGACCGTTACAAACTCTCAATCACGCTTTTCATCCGGGCCCGCATATCCTGGGACGGCAATCGTCCCCGGCCCGCTTCCAGGTTGTCGAGCATATGTTTTGCCTTGCTGGTGCCCGGGATGGCCACCGTGACGGCCGGGTGACTGACGATCCACTTAAGGAAGAACTGTGCCCACGTCTGGCAATCGAATTCACGGGTCCAGGCAGGCAGTTCGCGGCCCCGGGTTTTGCGGAACAATGCGCCGCGTGCGAAGGGCCGGTTGACAATTACCGCGACCCCTTTTTCCTGTGCCAGAGGCAACAGGCGTTGTTCGGCTTCCGGTTCGATCAACGAGTAGTTGAGTTGTACGAAATCCAGCGGAACGGCCCGCATCACCGCCTCGAGTTTGGCGTGCTGGCCTTCGTGATAGTGGGTGATGCCGATATACCGGATGCGTCCCTGTTCTTTCCAGTCGGATAGGGTGTCGATATGGGTTTGCCAGTCGATCAGGTTGTGGATTTGCATGAGATCGATGCGATCGGTCCGCAACAGACGAAACGAATCGTTCATCTGGGCGATACCCATGTCGCGTCCCGTCGTCCAGACTTTGGTGGCGAAGAACATCTTGTCGCGAAGGCCGAGTTCGGCGGTCAGGTCGCCGGCTACCCGTTCCGCTTCGCCGTACATCGGTGAAGTGTCGAGCATGGCGTTGTCCACTTGACCCAGCAGCTGTAATACGTCGCGTGGACCGCTTCTGTCCGCGGCGCTGGTGCCGACGTCGAACACGCGCGACGTACCGATCCCGATGACCGGCAGCCGTTCACCGGATTTGGGAATGGCGTGATAGCGTACGGCGTTGGAATCCTCAGCGGGCGCCGTCCGTGCGCCGGCGGGCAGTAAGGCGGCTGCGCCGATTAGTTTCAGAAACAAGCGGCGTTGCCTGCTGTGGCTATTGTTCATGACGGCCTCCATCTTTAGCTACGAGTTCAAACCGATGCCCCAGTTGCCAACCAAGCCAGCTCCAGGCGATGGCGATCGGTACGGCAATAAAAGCGATACCGCCGAGTCCGAGGCCAAGCGCTTTGAGACCGGCGAACAACCACCCGGCAACGGCGTCGCTACCGCGGTAAACAACGGTATCGATCAGGTTCTTGGCTTTGTACCGACTGGTTCGATCGAGGTGCGTAAACAGGGCCTCTCGGGCGGGTCGTGTCACGCCGTAGTTGCCGGCACGGCGCAGAATCTGAACCGCGATCAATACCACCAGCACCGGCGACAGAGCGAGCGCCAGAAAACCCGCCGCCAGCAGGCCCGGCATCAGCGCCAATGTTCTATCGAGGCCGAAATGCTGCATCAGCCGGCCGGCAGCAAACAACTGCAGGCCGACCGTCAACGTATTGACGGCCAGATCGACGACCGCGAATACCGTGGTGCGGTCGGCGGTATCGGTAAACGCCGCGGCAACGATGTGCGCCTGTTGGAAGTACAAAAAGGTCGCCAGTGTGGAGTACAGCCAGATGAATAAGGCAATGCCCTGCAGGTAGCGTGATTTCAGCAGCAACGTGACGCCGTCCCACATGCTGCCGCGGAGCGGGTCGCCGGGGTGCTGCGCGGACGCGACGTGACGACTGAGCGACAGGACCATCAGCAAGGCCCCGCCCAGCACGATGGCTGATACCGGCAGCAGCGTTTCGGGCGAAAGTCGCTGCGCGAGCAGCGCGGCGGTGGCGGGTCCCGCGATCGCGCCTGCGCTGCCGCCGGCGGCGATCAAACCGAACAGACGCCTGGCCTGCATGGTATCGAACACGTCGGCCATGAAACTCCAGAACACCGACACGACGAACAGGTTGTAAACACTGACCCACACATAGAAAGCGCGCGCCGGCCAGGGATTTCCCGGCAGCTCCCGGAACAGGAGATAGAACACCATCAGACTGATGCCGAAGAAAATGTACACGCCCGGTATCAGCCGTGCCCGCGATAGATGCGTGCTCGCCCAGCCGAACAGCGGAACCAGCCCCGACATGGCGATGAAGGTGGCCGTAAACAACCATTGCAGTTCGTCCACGCCGGCCCGGATGCCCATCTCGTCGCGTACCGGGCGTAACAAATAGTAGCTGGCCAGCAGGCAGAAGAAGTAGACAAAGGCGCGGACAACTAGCCCGGCTTCGCCGTGGCGCAGTCCTAGCACAGCATGGAGTCGGGTAATGGCTTGCATGGGGCAGAGTCTGGTCTTAGCGCTTCAATGGGTGATTATCGGGCAGCAACTTGGATATCCAGATGGCCAGCTTGTGCTTCATTGCCTGCTCGTCAATCTGCCCTTTGGCCAATGGCTGCAGTTGTTTTTCGTGCACCAGGAGGCGGTAGAGATACTCGATCTTGAGGTGCTGGGAATCCGTCGCCTCGAACTCTGCGACACCGCGTTTTTCGGCGTAGATCATTCCGACGCGGATGGCTTCTTTCAAGAGCTCTTTTTCGTTTTTCAGCTTTTTCATAGCATTCAACCCTCGCATCGAAATCCACGGGTTCCACGATTATATCCGCCCGGGATCCAGTGCCGATATTCCGACCGATTCGGTGTCATCGGACACACCTCGCCGAGCGGCTCTGCTACTGCAACTGAAGATGTTTACAACGCTTCGGTGTGGTGCCGAAAAGGTTGTGCGTTCTCACCTCACAATTCGCCTCATACGTCGATTTGACCCACCCGGTTGCCGGACGGCCGGCGCGGTGGTCTGGACCGGTTCAGGAGTCCGCCGGCGCGGCGGCGCGGATTAGCTCGAGAAACTCGTCGCCGTAGCGTTCCAGTTTGGTCTGTCCTATTCCTTCTATGCGCAATAACTGTTCAGCCGTTTCCGGCCGCCATACGACCATCTCGGCCAGGGTTGCGTCGTGAAAGATAACGTAGGGCGGAACGCCGTGCTCCTCCGCGAGTTCGCGTCGCAGCGTGCGTAAGTCTTCCCACAGCTCCATATCGGCGGCATCGGAGAACTGTCGTTGGACCTTTTTGCGCTTGGTTTTTTCCATCTTGCGTTCGCGTCGCAGTCGCAACGATTCCTCGCCGCGCAATACGGGTCGCGCCGCTTCGGTCAGGAACAAACCGCCATAGCCCTGCATATCGACGCCCAGCAGGCCGCGCACCACCAGTTGTCTGTACACCGCCCGCCATTGCGCAGCGTCGAGGTCCTTGCCCAGGCCGAATACTTTGAGTTCGTGATGACGAAAGTTGCGGACGCGCTCGCCATCTTTGCCTTGCAGCACGTCGATCAGATAATTGACGCCGAAGCGTTGGCCGGTGCGGTAGACGGCGGACAGCGCCATTCGCGCGGTTTCCGTCGCATCCCAGGTCTCCGGCGGCATCAGGCAGTTGTCACAATTGCCGCAGGGCTGGTCGAGGTGGTCGCCGAAATATCCGATCAGCGCCTGACGGCGGCACTCGGTCAATTCGCACAGGCCCAGCATGGCGTCGAGTTTGCGCCGTTCCAGGTTTTTGTGCGCCTCGTCCGCGTCCGATTGTTCGATCATTTGGCGCAGTGTGATCACGTTTTGCAGGCCGTAGCTCATCCACGCGTTGGCCGGCAGGCCGTCGCGGCCTGCGCGGCCCGTCTCCTGATAGTAGGCTTCCACGCTCTTGGGCAGATCCAGGTGGGCGACAAAGCGCACG
>CBDUNM010000033.1:0-37430 GCA_965368585.1 uncultured Chromatiales bacterium
TGTCCGGTCGAGCCTGACGTATACATGATGTAGGCAAGATCCTGATCGATGATCTGGCGTATGAAGTTGCTCGGTGCGGCGTCGTTGTTTCCGCTCATTTTCGTATCGTCGTCTCTTTCATCATGCAGTTCAAAGGTCGGCGCGAATGCGCTCGATAGCGCGGTCGATACGTCGAATCACGGCATCGCGGCCGACCAGGAACAGGGTCAAATCCAGATCCGGCGAGGGCGCGCCGCCCGTCACCGCGGTACGCAGCGGCATCGCCACTTTGCCGAAACCCACCTGCAGTGCCTGGACCGTCCGCTCGATAGCGGCGTGCAGCGCCGCCCGCTCCCAGTCGGTCACCGTCGCGAGTTCGCCACGTGCGGCGTATAGCATCTCGTCGGCACCCGATTTGAAGGCCTTCTTCGCGGCCTGTTCGTCAATCGCTTCGAAATCGCGGTAGTAAAAGGCACTGATCTCGGCCAGTTCCACCAGGGTGCTGGCGCGCTCGCGTTGCGCCGCCACGACCGCCGGCAGATCCGGCCCTTGCGACGGATCGATCCCCAAATCGCCCAGATGCGATGCCACCAGATGGGCGATGCGCGCCGTATCGGCGGCCTTTATATATTGCTGGTTCAGCCAGCGCAGTTTTTCCATGTCGAAGGTCGAGGGCGATTTGTTGACCGCGTCGATATCGAACAGCTGGGTCAATTCGTCCAGGGAGAAGATCTCCTGATCGCCGTGCGACCAGCCGAGCCGTACCAGATAGTTCAGCAACGCCTCGGGGAGATAGCCGTCGCGCAAATACTGCATCACGCTCACCGCGCCGTGGCGCTTCGACAGACGCGCGCCATCGTTACCCAGAATCATGGGGACGTGGGCGTAGCGCGGCACACCCCAACCCAGCGACTGGAGCATGTTGATTTGCCGCGGGGTGTTGTTCAGGTGGTCGTCGCCGCGAATGACGTGGGTGATCGCCATATCGTGATCGTCCACCACCACCGTCAGGTTGTAGGTCGGCGAACCGTCGGTGCGGCGGATGATCAAATCGTCGAGTTCCGAATTCGCGATCACGACCCTGCCGCGCACCAGATCGTCGACGACGACCTGACCGTCGAGCGGGTTTTTAAACCGGATCACGTGCGGTTCATCGGGGCTCACCACCCGGTTGCGGCAATGCCCGTCGTAACGGGGTTTTGCCTTGTGCGCCATCTGCCGCTCGCGGAGATTCTCGAGCCGTTCCTTGCTGCAGTCGCAGCGGTACGCCAAGCCCTTGTCGATGAAGCGGCCGATTACCTCGTTGTAGCGCTCGAATCGATGCGTTTGATAGAAGGGGCCCTCGTCGTACTCCAGACCGAGCCAGGTCATGCCTTCCAGAATGGCGTTGACCGACGCCTGGGTGGAGCGCTCGAGGTCCGTATCCTCGCTGCGCAGCACGAATTTTCCGCCGTGCTTGCGGGCGTAAAGCCAGGAACATAATGCCGTTCGCACGCCACCGACGTGCAAATAGCCGGTGGGACTGGGGGCAAATCGGGTGCGTATGGACATGGGACTGGACGACTCAAGCCGTAAACCCGCGATTCTAGCAAAGCGCCACGGAGTTGGCTGCGCTTTACGTGGCGCAGCGCCCTGGGTGCGTGGGAATTGGGCGTCTGGTTCGGTGAGTCTTCAAGGCGCTGCTATCGCGGTCGATAAACTCGCTTCGAGGGACTGACCAATTGAAGCAGATTCTGAAAAGGTTAAAGTGACTTCACTGGCACCGCAAAAACGCAATCTAGATCGTCGTCGCCATACCCGTTTCGAGACGCGATTCGATGTCGAACTGCGCACCCCGAATCAGGCGCCCGCGTCCTACCAGATTCGCGACTACTGCAGCGAGGGCGTGTTCGTAACGGCGCTGCAAGCGCCAACACTGACGGTCGCGGCCGGCGACGTCGTCGAGCTGTATCGCGCGAAATCGCCGGCGGTGCGCATACAGATAAAAGTAGTGCGGTTGACCGGCAACGGCTTTGGCGCTGTTTTCCAGGCATCGCAGACCGGAAACGTCGATCTGCTGCGATTACTGAACGGCAATGCGCCGTCATCGGATGGTCGCGCGCACCCCACCGTCGCCCGTGATGCGACCCAATGGTCAGCGCTCATACGCCACCTGACCGACCGGTTTGCGGCACAACGGCTGGAAGCCGTCTTCTCGAGCATGTTGCAGCGCAGTATCGATAGCATCCAGGATCGCCTGCACCAGATTCCGACCAATCAGGTGTATCAGGAAACGATCCACGATATCGGCAAGCTGCAGCAGGCGCGAAAAAACGTGGCCCGTACGTTGGTAGTGCCTTTGTTGATCCGTATCGAAAACAATGCGTCCCGGTCATCGTCCGTAACCCAGGACGAACGCGACGACGCGGAGCTCTCGCTGGTCGACATCAAGCTGTTCGAGCACTGGCTGGAAGCCGCCAAGGTTGCCACCCGTCTGGAGGATCAGTTCAAGGCGCCGCTGCAGCTGATCGAGAAAAGGGTCGCGCGGTTCTTTCCGCAAAGCGGGTCGGCCAGCTCTCCCGCGTCGCCGTTCAACCCTCGCCAGTTCACGGATTTTCTGAACGAGTTTACCGAACAGGAGGAGTTCGGCGATTTCGCCCGCACGGAGTTTTTCCTGTCGGCACGCGATATCTTGTCGAAACGGCTCGGTTCGTTCTACGACACTCTGGCCAAAAGCCTTGCCGACACAGCAGCACCGGAACGGCAGGATGCTGCGCCAGCGGCAGTCGATTCTGGAACGGATGGGCCGACGGGCGAATCTGACGACGACTTCGACGCCGCAAGCGAACCCGATCGCGACATCGGTCAGAGCGTCGAGGCCAGTAGTGACGCCATACCCGCGGACACGGCGCGCCGTCTAGCCCAGCTGCTGACGCAAAACATCGGCAACCCGGAATTTAAAAGCGCGCTGCAACAGGAACTGCAGGCCCAGAACCTGCCCAAATACCTCGCGTCCAAAACCGAACAGCGCAGCGCGCTTGCGAGCGATCTGCTGCACAGCGTCACCGCTGCGGATATTCGGATGGCAGATACCGCGCAGAACTGGATACACTCGCTGCAACCGAGCATTGCGGAGACCATGATCCACGACCCAGCCTTCATGCAGCAACGGACCAACCCGCTGCGCGCGCTGCTGGACGAACTGGATCACCTCGGTGCGCTGCTGCCGGCCTCGGATCAACGCGATGGCGAGCAGCGCGCAGCACTTACCGTGGAAGCGCTACTCAACAAGACGTTGAGCGATGCGGGCACCGTTCCGGAAAAATTCGCCAACACGCTGACCCACGTACAACAGTTGTCCAATCGCATGAGTCGGCGCTACCAGCGCAATGTCGAGCGCGTGGTCGCGACCAGTACCGGCCGCTATCGGCTGAAACAGGCGCAGCGCATGGTCGGCGAAGAGCTCAATCGTCGCTACACCGGGCACCGGGTGCCTGAAATCGTGCCGCGTTTGCTGGAAAACTGCTGGTATGCCTTTTTAACCTTGGATACCTTGCGGCAAGGCGAGCAGAACATCGGTAACGGTCAACCCTGGCACACCCTGGAAGCGCTGATCCAGCTCCTGCACGGTGAGCCGAGTCGGCACCTGGATCCATTGCCGGACCCGCACGATCTGTTCGCGCAGCTGGAAAAAGGGCTCGAGGACGCCTCATTCGACCCCCTCGAGCGCGACAATTTCGTGATCGAACTGCACGAACTGGTGCTGGGACCGGGTGCCGCCTCGCACCGTGTGCAAATGTTCAACCCCTATGACCTGGCTACCCCCACGGCGGCCAGACCCTCGAACGACATCTCGGACGCCGACTGGACAGACCTGTTGAACACCATCGATGCGCTGCAGGTCGGCGACGCCGCGTTGCTGCACGCCGACGGACAATCGCCGCAGCAGGTCCGGCTGGCATGGAAGAGCGGCGACGGCGAAGACTTCGCCCTGGTCGACCAGCGCGGCATACGCGCCCTGGAGGCGAACCGGGAGGAACTCGCGCGGCAAATCCACAGCGACACCCTCGAGTTGACCACGACCGATCAACGCGCCCTGTCGAAACGCGTTGTCGACGATCTTCTGTTTCGTCTGGAAGACCGACTCGGAAAGCAGAAGACCCAGGACACTCTGACCGGGCTGCTCAATCGGGGCAGCTTCAAACCGCTCCTGGAGCACGCACTGACCGTGCCGGCGGACGGAAAGCGCCCCGTACTGGTATGGATCGAAATCGAAAAGCTCAAAATGATCAGTTCGTCGCTGGGTTTCGAAGCGGGCGACTTCATACTGGTCAGAACCGCCCGGCTGTTGCGCCAGGTATTCAGCGAGTCCGACAAACTCGCCTACCTGGGGGGCGACCAGTTTGCCGCATTGATCTTTGGCAACTCCGCCGCCGACGCGACCGCACTGGCCGATTCGTTTTGCGCGCAGTTGTCCGCACGCCCTGTGACCTGGAAAGATACCAAGCTTCCGATCTGCGCCGGCGTCGGCATCGTCGACCTGACCGAGGTAACCGGCGACGTGCCGCACCTGATAGGGCTGGCCTCGAAATCGGTCGCGATTTCGCGACGTATCGGCTGCAACCGCGCCCATCGCTACGTCGTCGACGAACCTGATACGAGCCAGTCCAGCGACTCCATGGAATCGTTGATCTACGTCAATCAGATCCTGGAACACGGGCGCCTGAGGTTACGGGCGCAAAAGATCGCCCACACCGAAGATGTGGCCGCGCCCGCGCATCACTACGAGATCTTGCTGGGCGTGCACGACGAACACGGTGACATGGTCAATATCGGGCACTTTATCGCCGCCGCGGAGGCGCACAACCTGATGGGGCAGATCGACCGCTGGGTGACCGCCGAAGCCATCGGTTGGGTCGGTACAAGCGACAACGTCGCCACCCTGCTCGGCGGCATCGCCATCAATCTGTCGGGACAGACCATGAACGACCGTTCGTTCGTCGCCTTCGTGCGCGACTTGCTCGACGAGCACGGTGTTCCGCCCGCGGTCGTCAGCTTCGAAGTCACCGAGACCGCGGCGATCGGCAGCTTCGCCGACGCACGCGCCATCGTTCAATCGCTGAAGAACATGGGCTGTCGCTGCGCTTTGGACGATTTCGGCACCGGTCTGTCGTCTTACGAATACCTGCGGGAACTACCGGTGGATTATCTGAAGATCGACGGCAGCTTCGTCAAGAACATCGCCAACAACGAAAATGACTACGCGGTGGTACGCTCGATCAACGAGATCGGACAGCTCATGGGTAAACAAACCATCGCCGAGTACGCGATCAACGCCGACGTGCTGGAATGCCTGCGCACCATCGGCGTGGACTACGCACAGGGCTTCGGCATCCATGAACCGCAGTACCTGGATCAGCTGGTCTGAGACGCGCCAGGTGATTAAACGGGCAATTGAATCCAGGCCTGGAACGCACTACAATCCAACGCTTATAGGCGAGTAGCTCAGTGGGAGAGCACCACCTTCACACGGTGGGGGTCGGCGGTTCGAAACCGCCCTCGCCTACCAATAGAATCAAAAAGATACGCGGATAGTTCTGTTCTTACCGGCTTCACGGAAAGCTGGCCTACACCCTCTCCGAATCGGAATCAACGGCACCTTGCACCCATCTGAGGTCGTGCCTCAACAATCGTAGTCCACAGCAACTGGAATTTCCGGTCCACGAACCCGGCCACCCTTGAATCGTGGCGTCCTCGCCGCGAGCGCTTATCCGATTTCCGATCCAAGCTTTATCATTCGCAGCACAAATTGACTAATATGAAGTATTAGCTCGTGGCTTGGCGTGGTGTACCGTAACGTCGGAGGAATAACATTGCCGCTCAAACATTCGCCCACTAGAACCGCTCGCTTGAACCGCAGCGAGCTGGCGGTACCCGGATCCAACCCCCGCTTTATTGCCAAAGCGGCTGCGAGCAGTGCGGACGTCATATTCTTTGACCTCGAAGACTCAGTCGCCCCGCAACGCAAGGAACAGGCCCGTCACGACGTTATCGAGGCGCTCAACGAACTCGATTTCGGCGGCAAGAGCCTGTCGGTGCGCATCAATGCCGTCGATACCCCGTACATGTACCGTGACCTGGTTGACCTGGTGGAACAGGCCGGACACAAGCTGGATCTGCTGCTCATCCCGAAAGTCGAAACGGCCTGTCAGATTTGTGCGGTGGACATGCTGCTGAACCAGATCGAACTCGCCAAAGGAATCAAGCAACCAATCGGTATCGAGAGCCTTATCGAGACCCCACTGGGAATACAAAATATTTTTGAGATTGCCGCGGCATCACCGCGTAACGAGAGTCTGCTGTTTGGATCCGCGGACTATGCCGCGGCCACCGGCGCCCAGATCACCATGATCGGCGGTCCGAACGCCGATTACCACGTCCTGACCGACGCCGATGCCACGGGCGCACGCCATGCACACTGGGGGGATATGTGGCATTTCCCCATTGCCCGTCTCGTGGCGGCAGCCCGAGCCCACGGCCTCCGCCCCATCGACGGTCCGTTTGCCGATATCGCCGACCCGGACGGCTGGCTGGCAGCGGCGCGGCGAGCCAAGGTTCTGGGCTGTGAAGGCAAGATGGCGATCCATCCCAGCCAGGTTGAACTGGCCAACGAACTCTTTACTCCCTCGGCTCAGGAAATAGCGCGAGCGCGCCGCATTTTGGAGGCCATGGCCGAAGCAGATGCCACCGGCGCGGGCGCCGTGTCCCTGGACGGCAAGATGATCGATATCGCCTCCATCCGGCAAGCCGAAGCTACGGTGGACAAGTGGGAACAAGCCAAGGCAAAGGACAGCCAGGCTTGAGCAGGCCTTTTGCGCGCCTAAGACATAAAAGCCTCTGACTTCTGCGGTGAGCGGTGCCTGACCCGCTGCGGGTCTTTAGATCAAAGTACGGCACCTACGTCGGGTGCAGCGGCGGTTGCTGAACGCGAACCGCTCAGCGTTCAATGGGTGCTTACTCGGGGGTTGTTTCACCTCAACCCACAGGCCACCGCGAGACCTGCGCACCTCCGCCAGGCGGGTAGGCGGCCATCGACCGACTATGCGCGAAACCCGATGATCGTCACAAATATCTGATCAGTGCTGGCTCGAAAGCTGTCGATAACGTTTTTGGCGAGTGCGCGACGAGGGGCTTTTGGTCGAGAAAGTGCTATGTTTGCGGAAGTAAACTTGCATTCTCAGTCAGGACGTACCGAACTCGATGCGCCGCCAGCACGTCGTGCCGCTGTCTGCAGGCTGGATGGCTCAACCACAAAAAATCCGGAGGACTCGCACAGATGAAGACCCCCAGTAGTTTTTACAAACCTCTGGCCATAGGCGCACCCGATCCCCTTCGAGAGTTACCGCTGAAACTGGAGCGAACAATCCACTTTCTACCCCCGCATATTGAAAAGATACGCGCCAAGGCCGGAAAAGTTGCCGCGCAGGTGGATGTGCTGCTTGGCAACCTGGAAGACGCCATCCCGATGGACGCGAAAGAGGCCGCCCGAGCCGGGTTCATCGAAGTGGCTCAAAATGTCGATTTCACGAACACCGGACTGTGGACCAGGGTCAACGCGCTGAACAGCCCCTGGTTTCTCGATGACGTAACGGAGATCGTCGGCGCGGTCGGCAACAAGGTCGATGTGATCATGGTCCCCAAGGTCGAAGGCGACTGGGATATTCACTTTGTGGATCAACTACTCGCCATATTGGAAGCCAAGCACCAGGTGCATAAGCCGATCCTGATTCATGCCATTCTGGAGACCGCCCAGGGCGTCAAGAACGTGAACGAAATCGCCCAGGCCAGCCCCCGCATGCACGGTATGAGCCTGGGTCCGGCCGATCTGGCCGCCTCGCGCGGCATGAAAACCACCCGCGTGGGGGGTGGGCATCCGTTCTACGGGGTGTTGGCCGACCGCCACGATGGCGATGGCGAGCGGGATTTTTACCAGCAGGACCTCTGGCACTACACGGTGGCCCGTATGGTGGATGCCTGCATGGCCAATGGTCTACGCGCCTTCTATGGCCCATTCGGCGACTTCGACGACCCGGCGGCGTGCGAAGCCCAGTTCCGCAACGCGTTTTTGCAAGGCTGCGCCGGCGCCTGGACCCTGCACCCGAGCCAGATCGATATCGCCAAACGGGTGTTCAGCCCGGAGGTGAAGGAAGTGCTGTTCGCCAAGCGGATTCTGGAAGCCATGCCCGATGGCGCGGGTGCCGTGATGATCGACGGCAAGATGCAGGACGACGCCACCTGGAAACAAGCCAAGGTGATCGTGGATCTGGCCAAGTTGGTGGCCAGCAAGGATGCAGCGTTGGCAGAGGCCTACGGATTTTGAGCGCAGCCTAAAGGAACTCACGCTATGTACAAGATCCTGGAAGGTTTGCGCATTGTCGAGGGCTCGGCTTTTGTCGCCGCGCCATTGGCCGGCATGACGCTGGGCCAGCTGGGGGCGGACGTCATCCGCTTTGATCCCATCGGCGGCGGCCTGGACGCGCGCCGCTGGCCCATCACGTCAGCCGGTAAGAGCCTCTACTGGCCGGGGCTGAACAAAGGCAAGCGTTCGCTCGCAATCGACACGCGCACCCCGGAAGGCAAGGAACTCATCACCCGCCTGATTACCGCCACGGGTGAAGGAAACGGAATTTTTCTCACCAATTTTCCCGCTGCCAAGGGCTGGATGAGCTACGACGCCTTGAAGGAAAAGCGCGAAGATTTGATCATGGTCAACCTGCTAGGCAACGCCGATGGTTCCTCGGCGGTCGATTACACCGTCAACTGTGCCGTGGGCTTCCCTTATGTGACCGGGCCCGTGCGCAGTGGCGACCGACCCGTCCCGATCAACCATGTGCTGCCGGCTTGGGATGCGGTCGCCGGTTACAATTTGGCGCTTGCCATCCTTGCCGCCGAACGACATCGGCGCCTGCACGGCGCAGGACAGCTGGTCAAGGTGGCGCTGTCTGACCTGGCGTACGCAATGTGCGGCCACCTGGGATACATTCAGGAGGCGCAAATCAACAAGGAAGAGCGCCAGGCCTCCGGCAACTTCTTGTTTGGCGCCTATGGCAGTGACTTCGATACCAAGGATGGGCGCCAACTCTACATTGTGGTGGTGACCGGCCGGATGTGGCAGGAACTGGCCCAAACGACGGGATTGAGCGAGGCTTTCGCCAACCTCGCCGCGAAAAAAGGCCTGAATTTCAGCAAAGAGGGAGATCGCTTCGCGGCCCGTGTCGAGATCACCGAGCTGTTGCGACCCTGGTGCGCCGCCCGGACCCTGGCGGAAGTCGAGCAGGAATTTTCCGGTACCGGGGTGTGTTGGGGGCCCTATCAGTCCTTTAAGCAGATGGTAACGGAAGATCCGCGTTGTTCCACGGCCAACCCGATGTTCACCGAGCTGGAACAACCGGGCATCGGCGCATACCTGGTCCCCGGTTCGCCCTTGCAGTTCGGCGCGTTTTCGCGGCAGGCACCGCGCCGCGCGCCGCTGCTTGGCGAGCATACGGACCAAATTCTGAGCGAGGAGCTGGGTTTGAGTGATACCGAGATCGGCAAGCTCAGGGACGCCAAAGTGGTGGCCGGGCCGCTGGAGGTCGAGTGATGGCAGCAGCCAACAACCCTTACGAGCAATGGATCGGTTCCACGGAGCAACGCGACGACATTATCTCGCTGAGCCCGGCACTGGGTGTCGAAGCCACCTTGGACAACGATGATTCGCCACTGCAAGCCGGCTCACCGCTGCCACCGCTGTGGCAATGGTTCTACTTTCTGCCCCAAGTGCCGAGTTCTCGCATCGGTCAGGACGGTCACCCTGAGCGTGGTGGTTTTCTGCCGTCGGTGGCGTTGCCGCGACGGATGTTCGCCGGGGCCCGTATGCGTTTTACCGAACCCTTGATCATCGGGGAGCCCGCCAGCCGTCACGGCGAGGTGATCAAGATCACGGAGAAGAGCGGCGCCAGCGGTAAACTGGTTTTCGTTACCGTGCGTTATCGCATATCCCAGGACGACAAGCTCCGCATCGAGGAGGAGCAGGATATCGTTTACCGGGAACCCGGGGAGCCGCTTCCTGCGCCCAAACCGCTGGACAGCCTGCCCGCGCCGGCGCAAGGGAGCTGGAGCCGTACGGTGAGCCCGGACCCGGTTTTACTGTTCCGGTTCTCAGCGCTCACCTTCAATGCCCACCGCATCCATTACGACCGGCCTTATGCCATGAACGAAGAGGGTTATCCCGGGCTTGTCGTGCACGGACCATTGACCGCGGTGTTGCTGATGGAACTGGTACGCAAGCACGGCACAGGCGCGGTGAAGAGCTTTTCGTTCCGCGGTAAGGCGCCGCTGTTCGATCTGACGCCTTTCCAACTCATCGCCACCCCGCAGCCCGACCACGTTGATCTGCAGGCTGTGCGCGCGGACGGAGCAGTCACCATGCAGGCCAGTGCCGAATTCGCCGAGTAACGATGCCGAAACCATGCGGCAGGAGACCGTAGACCCATGAAAAGTAAAATTGTCACCGCCGAAGAAGCCGTCGCCCTGGTCCTCGACGGCAATACCATCTGCTGCAACGGCTTTGTCCAAAGCGGGATTCCGGAAGCGCTGTTAGAGGCCCTGGAAAAACGTTTTCTGGAAACGGGCCATCCGAGAGATCTGCGCTTGTTTGCCGCCGCCGGCCAAGCGGATGGCAAGGAACGGGGCTTGAACCGGCTCGGCCACGAAGGACTTTTGCGCAAGGTCGTTGCCGGCAATTGGGGGCGCATGCCCAAGGTTGCAAAGCTGGCGCTGGAGAACAAGATATTCGCCTACAATTTGCCGCAGGGCGTGATCTGCCAGCTGTATCGCACCTTGGCATCAGGCAAGCCGGGGTTCTTCTCCAAGGTGGGCCTGCAAACCTACGTCGATCCGCGCCTGGAGGGCGGCCGTGTCAACGAATGCACCACCAAGGACATTGTAAAACTCCTCGAAATCGAGGGTGAAGATTGGCTTTTCTATACCGTCGCCGCCGTGCATGTGGCCTTTATTCGTGGCACCACCGCCGACCCTTCGGGCAACATCACCATGGAGAAAGAGTCGCTGACGCTGGACAACCTGGCGCAGGCCATGGCGGCCAAGAACTGCAACGGCATCGTGATCGCCCAGGTCGAGCGTATCGCCGAGCAACGGTCACTTAACCCGCGCGACGTGAAGGTACCCGGCATTCTGGTGGACTGCGTCGTGGTGGCCGAACCGCATAACCACATGCAGAGCTACGCCTGCCAGTACAGTCCAGCCTACTCCAACGAAATCCGGGTTCCACTCGATTCCCTGGAGCCGCTACCCATGGATGCGCGCAAGATCATCGCGCGACGGGCCGCCTTCGAATTGCCCCCCAACGGCATCATCAATCTCGGGGTGGGGGTTCCCGAAGGCGTAGCGGCAATCGCCAACGAAGAAAAGGTCACGCAATACATCACCTTGACCTCCGAAGCAGGCACCGTGGGCGGCGTATTGGCCGGCGGCGGTAACTTCGGCGCCGGCGTCAACTCCGATGCCATTTTTGATCAGAACCAGATGTTCGATTTCTACGACGGCGGCGGGCTGGACATGGCGTGTCTGGGCATGGCCGAATGCGACGAGCGGGGCAACGTCAACGTCAGCCGGTTCGGCCCGCGGCTGATCGGTTGCGGCGGCTTTATCAATATCAGCCAAAACGCCCGCAGCATGATCTTTGCGGGCACCTTCACGGCCGGAGGCCTGGAAGTGGGCGTTTCTGACGGCAAACTGCAGATCTTGCAGGAAGGCAAGGCCAGAAAGTTCGTCAAAAAAGTCAACCAGGTATCTTTCAGCGGCGACTATGCGATGCTGCGCCGGCAACCGGTTTACTTCGTGACCGAGCGCTGTGTGTTTCAACGTGGCCGCAAAGGGCTGGTTCTGCTCGAGGTCGCCCCGGGTATAGACATTGAAAAGGATATCCTTGCCAATATGGATTTCACACCCATTATCCGCGAGCCCGCGCTCATGGACAGCCGGATCTTCCAAGATGGCCCTATGGGTCTTGAGGCCGCTCTGCTGAATCTGGATCTGCCCGATCGGGTCAGCTACGATCCGGAGCGCAATATCCTCTTCCTCAATCTCGAAGGGATGTATATACGGGTCAAGGAAGATATCGACGCCTTGCGAGCCTTACTGGAGCAGCGCTGCGTCGAGATCGGCAAGAAGGTGGGTGTATTCGTCAACTACGATTCGTTCCGCATAAATGAGAACGTCGCGGACAATCTGGCGGAGATGGATCGCTATATGCTGGATCGATACTGGACTAAAATAACCCGCTACGCCACCAGCGCTTTCATGCGGATGAAGTTGAATCAGGCGTTTTCACAGCGTGATATTGCACCCCATGTCTTCGAGCGCAAGGAGGAGGCGCAGGCATTCTTGACCTCGGGGAATTGATCCGCTCACTACCGCGGAAGAGACGACCAATTTTGAGTTGGTAAGAACGCACTATGACGAACAAAACCGATCCAGGTAATTTCTTCGAAGATTTTCAGTTAGGACAGAAGATCGTTCATGCTACCCCACGCACCATCAGCCATGGGGATACCGCGCTGTATACGGCCCTGTATGGCGCCCGCTTTGCCGTGCAATCCTCCAGCGTCTTTGCCAAGGCGATCGGTCTGCCCGACGCACCGGTTGACGACATGCTGGTATTCCACATCGTGTTCGGCAAGACGGTTCCGGACGTCTCGCTGAACGCCATCGCCAATCTTGGTTACGCGCAAGGCCGCTTTGGCGTTCCGGTCTATCCCAACGACACCCTGCGTACGGTCTCGGAAGTGATCGGCCTGAAGGAGAACTCGAACGGCAAGACCGGTAATGTTTATGTGAGGTCCAGCGGCTTCAACCAACGCGACGAAATCGTTGTGGAGTACGTACGCTGGGTGATGGTAAGAAAGAAGAGTGCGGGCTCCGCAGACTTCAAGACTGTGATTCCAGACCTCGCCAATGCCGTGGCGACAGAAGATCTAGCGGTTCCTGCCAACCTGGATCTGTCGGGTTATGACACCGAGCTGGCAGGCAACCGCTTTTATTGGGACGACTACGAGGTCGGGGAAAAAATCGACCATGTGGATGCCATGACGATCGAAGAGAGCGACCACATGACCGCTACTCGGCTCTACCAGAATACGGCCAAAGTCCACTTCAACCAGCATACGGAGAAAGCAGGCCGTTTTGGTCGCCGTATCGTGTATGGTGGACACATTATCAGCCTGGCGCGCTGTCTCTCGTTCAACGGTCTCTGCAATGCCTTCAAGGTAGCCGCAATCAATGGCGGTCGCCATGTGGCACCGTCGTTTGGCGGTGACACGATATACGCCTGGAGCGAAGTGCTGCGGAAAGCGCCCCTCCCCGGACATGACAGATTGGGCGCATTGCAGCTGCGAACGGTCGCCACCAAGGATCAGTCCTGCGACAGCTTCCCGTATAAAGACGCCGAAGGGCGCTACGACCCCGCGGTAGTTCTGGACTTCGACTACACGGTTTTGATGCCGCGCAAACGCTAAGGTACACACCTCATCGAACGGGAATACCCAGCGCCGAGGGGAATCGGCGTAGGCCCAAACCGCCGCGAACGGGTTTACTGCCTACTGCCACAGCAGGAAACTCCCCTGCGCCGCGAGCGCGCGCATTAGCATCGACCTGTGCCGTATCAATTTCACGGGTTGGCAAGATAAAGGGGGCGGTCGCTGGGCCGCTGCTCTGGTCGGGCCAGGTATTGACGCGAAACGGCACGTAGGTTGCTTAATAAATAAGCGAGAGGCGGTGTCGATAACCTATAAACGACACGTCGATTTTACTCAATTTACGGATAGTGCGGTGAGGGTAGCAAGATGAAACACGCCCTTAGAATGATCATCAAATTACTGAGCAAACAGCATCTGGTCGAGTTCGACTATACCGACGCCCTGGGTGCTCATCACGGTCGGTGCTATGTCAATTGTTTTCTGGGAAACAAGGAACAGACCATACGCATGATGCGCTGTTGCGGTTATACGAATATCCATATCGCCTGATACACCTGGCTGGCGCTGAAAGCGAATGAATTCAGTATCAGGATTCGCGGCATTCGTTGCAGCGAAGCCTGTTGCCATCGATTCAGGGTTCGAAGTCCAGGCACGCATTCTGACGGTTGAAGCCGGTCACCGTTCCTTACCTACCCTTGTCGCGCCGCAACCGCTGGCGTTGCCATCGGTCGGGTTTCCGTGGTGTCGAAGGTCACCCTGGTACGCCCAATAGCGACGCGCGGGAAAAGCCCTGCCACCGCACAGTAAAGGTCTCCCGAGTTACATCGATGTAAGCAATTTGAACGCCTTAGCGGCCTGCGTTGCGCCGGATGTGCGTGCCCATACGGTCCATCGGGAGCCATCGTATTGAATTTAATCGGAAATTGGCCCGACACCGTGCGGCTCGCTACTGTAAAAAATATCGACAATAGTAAATTGTAGGAAAAACAGCCAGTTAGGAAGTGTAGTTCGGAACAAAGCGAGGAAATATCCGGCGCTTTTGATTCAACCGCATTGGACAGTAATTGACCTCGATCATATGTCCACTCGCAATTACCCATGCTCTATAGGAGTTATTTTGTGCGATGCTGAACAGCATACACATTAGCGACCCGATCGTTGCCTCTACGCATCGTCAATGGGGTTGCAGGTTGCCGACCCGAATCCGGTTTGTTGCCTGAAACCTCCGCATCGCTGGAACCGCTGGTCGGTATTACTTCGAGGGTGAAAGCAAGCGACGCCTACGATCGCGATAAACGCAGCACCCGCAATCGTATAAGGAGAGCGGCATGAAAGTTTCGATACGCCTCATCGGTTTTCGACTGCTTGCGCTGTATGCCATGTTGCCCACGGCATTCGCCGACGGTATCTACGACGGCGTATGGCTCGGCACGGAAACCGCGACCGTGCCCGGAATCGGTACCGAGAGCGAGCAGACTTGGACCATCATCTATCAGGACGGCCCCGAAACGCTCTACGCAGCGCGGCAGGATTTCGACAATCTCGACGAAGCAACCGCCATGCGCCTGGTTCGCCGGGGCAGCAACTGGATATTACCGGCACCGATCACGGAGACCGTATTCGGCATAGACGTCGTCATCACCTCGCTCGTCATTTCTTTTCCCACCACTTCGCGCCTCACCGGTAGTTATACGTTCGAATTCACTGTCGAAGGTACGACCTACAACGGAACGGTCTCCATGTCGCACACCAAGCAGTCGTGCACGGCCTTGGCGTCCGCACCGGTTTCGCTTGCCGGTATATCCGGTGCCGCCGCGAGTCTTCGCTGCTATGAAATGCAACTGCCGGCATGCGCAACGAATTTTCGAGTCGCCACCGCAGGCGGATTCGGCGACGTCGATCTGCACGTTGCATACGGTCAACCGGACTTCGACTACTATGCGTCTTTCGCTGACGACAACAATGAAACCATTGTTCCGTTGGCCCGAACCGGCATTTGGTACATCGGGCTGGAAGGTGCCACGACCTACAGCGGCGTGACGCTGACGGCGAATTATTCGGTCGTCGACAGCGACGGGGACGGCGTTGCGGACTGCGTCGACGCCTGTCCGACGACACCGGCGGGTGAACCGGTGGATGCCTTGGGATGTGCGCCTTCGGAACGCGACGACGATTCCGATGGGGTTCTGAACGGCGTCGACAATTGTCCGGCTGTCGCCAACGTGGACCAGGCGGACAATGACGAAGACGGCATGGGCGACGTATGTGATGCCGACGATGACAACGATGGTCTGTCGGATACCGCTGAGACCACTCAGCACGGCACCGATCCGTTGCGCGCGGACACCGACAACGATGGCGTCAGCGACGGCGATGAGATCGCCGCCGGCACCGATCCCCTGGTAAACGTTGGCGCAGTGTTGTCGATCATCAATATCATCATGGATGATGAGTTGTAATCGCCGACGACGAACGCGGATTCACGGGTGCGCATCCTGTTATATTTGCGACCTGAGTTTCCGTCGGAGAGCAGCATGCCTAAATTGCGAGAATATTCCGGTCGCGCCATCACGGTATCGTTCGAGCCCGGCCGTTGCATACACGCGGCAGAATGCGTCAAGGGATTGCCCGGGGTCTTTAATCCTGACCGCAAACCCTGGGTCGAGCCCGACGCGGCTCAAGCGGATGCGATTGCCGCGGTGGTACAGCAGTGCCCCACGGGCGCACTGCACTACACAATGGCCGAATCCGATCGTGCCGAAGCCGCCCCGGCGACCAATTCGGTGCGCATCGCGTGCGGTGGTCCGATCTATATTCACGCCAAGACCACCTTGGTGGATGGGGCCGGGAAAATCATCGTAGCCGACACCCGTATGGCACTGTGCCGCTGTGGTGAATCCGAAAACAAGCCGTTTTGTGACGGCCGCCACAACGCCGCGGGTTTCTCGGATCCGGGCACAGTCGCTCAAGACCCGGGGAATGCTAACCAGGCTGCGACCGGTGATCTGGAAATACGCGTCGTTACCGACGGCCCCCTGTTGTGCGCCGGCAGATTCGAGATCATGGATGGCGCAGGCGCGTCGCGCGGCAGCCGTGAAAGTGCCGCCTTGTGTCGTTGCGGGCAATCCGAGAACAAGCCGTTTTGCGACGGAACCCACAGTAAAGTCGGCTTCAAGGCGAATTAGTGTCCTGAGACATTTGTTCATTGAGTTGCAGCGTGACCGGCCGGGATTTGCGGCCAGGAGGGCTAGCCTGCATGTAGCACCAGTATCCGGGATGATCGCGCCGGCCAGGCACGCTTGGACCAGCGAGGGACCGAATAGACCGGAGACGGGGGACAAACTGTACTTTCGAGAATGCGCCCCGCACAGCACTTGCGCCGCATCCCTGCCGATTCGTTCGCGCCCGTCCCCGATCGGCTGGTGCAGCATGCAGGCTAGCCGTCGCTGACGCGAGCGAGTGCGGCTCCCGCGCAAACCCGCCACTACGCCGTACCGACAAGCGTTCGGTCGATGACCGGGGAACATCCGTGGGCCGGCGCAGGCAAGCTGGTTCGCGTGCTCCTTACCCTGACTGCCGGCAACCGCATGGGCGGCGGTGCCGGGCCGGCCGCCAACATCATTGTGCTCACCACCCTGGGGTCCTTGATCGTTGCCAGCATCGGCGCCGCATGGTTGCGTGGCATGAGTTTGAAATAAACAGGATCAGTCAATGCCAACGATTGTTACCGTCAAAAATCTATCCAAAACCTATGCGACGGGTCACCGCGCTCTCAAGAGCGTCAGCCTGGAAATCGACGAAGGGGAGATTCTAGCCCTGCTGGGTCCCAACGGGGCGGGCAAGACCACGCTGATTTCCATCATTTGCGGCATTGTCAATGCGAGCGAGGGCTCCGTTACCGTCGCGGGATACGATACCGTGACCGACTTTCGCACCACCCGCGAACGCATCGGATTGGTTCCGCAGGAGCTTACGCTGGGCGCGTTCGATACGGTATGGGACACGGTCAGTTTCAGCCGCGGTCTGTTCGGCAAGAAACCGAACAACGCCTATCTCGTACAATTGCTCAAAGACCTTTCGCTGCACGACAAGAAGCGTTCCGAGGTAAGGACCCTGTCCGGTGGCATGAAACGCCGGGTGCTGATCGCCAAGGCCCTGTCTCACGAACCCGCCGTGCTGTTCCTGGACGAACCCACCGCCGGCGTCGACGTCGACCTGCGTAAGGATATGTGGAATATCGTGCGCCGTCTGCGCGAATCCGGGGTCACCATCATCCTCACCACACATTACATCGAAGAGGCAGAAGCCATTGCCGACCGGGTCGGTGTGATCAATAACGGTGAACTCCTGCTGGTGGGCGACAAGCTCGCGTTGATGCACGAACTGGGTAAGAAACAATTGATCGTCGAACTGCGTGACGCGGTCGTTCAGGTGCCCGACTCGCTCGCCTCTTATGCGCTTGAGCTTTCCGATAACGGCAACCGGCTGACCTATACCTACGACACCCAAAGCACCCACACCGGTATCACCGCATTGCTGCAGGATATCAATACGGCGGGGCTGTCGTTGAAAGATATCAAGACCGCACAAAGCTCACTCGAAGATATCTTTGTCAATCTGGTGAAAACCGACTCATGAATATTCAAGCCGTCAAAGTGATTTACAAGTACGAAATGCTGCGCACCTGGAATACGCTGCTGCAGAGCATCGCGTCACCGGTGATATCCACGTCTTTGTATTTCGTGGTGTTCGGTGCCGCGATCGGCTCGCGCATCCAGGAGATAGAAGGCGTGGGCTACGGCTCTTTTATCGTGCCGGGATTGATGATGTTGTCGCTGCTCACGCAAAGCATCTCCAATGCGTCATTCGGTATTTTTTTCCCCAAGTTCACCGGTACAATCTACGAAGTGTTGTCCGCGCCGATTTCATTCGTTGAAATCCTGATTGGTTATGTCGGCGCGGCGGCCACCAAGTCGCTGATCATCGGTCTGATCATTCTCGCCACGGCGGGCTTTTTCGTGCCATTGCAAATTGCGCATCCAGTGTGGATGGTTGCGTTTCTGCTGCTGACCTGTATCTCGTTCAGTTTGTTCGGCTTCATCATCGGCATATGGGCGAACAATTTCGAAAAACTTCAACTCATACCATTGTTGATCATTACCCCGATGGTGTTTCTCGGCGGCAGCTTCTATTCCGTCGATATGCTGCCGCCGGTTTGGCAGACGGTCACTCTGTTCAATCCCGTGCTCTATCTGATCAGCGGGTTTCGCTGGAGTTTCTTCGAAGTCTCCGATGTCAGCGTGGGGCTGAGTCTGGCAATGATCGTCGTGTTCCTCGCCGTTTGCCTGGCACTGGTCGCGTGGATGTTCAAATCGGGGTACCAGCTACGGCAATAGATTGGATATTGCGCGAATGGCGGGGAATCAGTGCGTGCCGGGTGAAACGGGTTATTAAAAAATGCGTTAGTGAAGCCTCATGTCGGGTGAAGGTTTAAGTAACCGTTTGCTGCAGGGAAGCAGCAGCCGAGCCAACATGAATGTATTCACGGCGGGTCACTGAAAGCCTTACCCGGCAGGAGGCCCTGGAAACGTGAGGCTTTTTGAGTGTTTCTCTCAATAAATTAAGGAAACCGCCGCCGCACCAGGCTTTCAATCGATGCCTCACAGGCCCGGTACTCGCCTTCCGTCAGATTGCTTTCACTGACTGGCGGCGTATCCTTCGATTCAAAGGTGCAGAAATAGTCGGTTCGCAGCAACTCCCCTGCGGGTGATGTGGTCGTAACGACAGTAATCGATGCCCCACTATCCGGACCGGCGAGACGCAGGACGATATCCGCAATGTCATTTCCGTCGGCATCGATCGCCACACCGCCGACGCCGAGGGGCGGTCCCCAGTCATAGCGCGCAAGCAGCGGTGCGTCGAAGCACGAACACTCCGCGGGAACCCGGTTTGCCAGTGTTGCGACTTGCTGACCCAGCTCGTCGACTTGATCCTGAAGCGCGCTTAACGCGTCGTTGACTTCGCCCAGATCCGCGCAATCGCGATCTTTTCGGCAGTGCCGGCGGTCTTGATAGTGGTGTTTCCAATAGTCTTTCCAGTACTTTTTCCAACCCCCGTCACCACCGTCCGCGTAAGCCGAACCGATGCAAATCAAGCCCGTCAACACAATAGCAACCAAAGCGATACATCTTGGCATGTCCGTCCCTCCCCAGTTTTGAACAATGCGGGCGGCGGCGCCTTTACTTTAGACGACGCCCTCCACGTCGAGTTTAGTAGATAAATTCTCATCGCGCAGACCGCCGCGTTATTGGCGGGCGGCGCGACTGCCTGGCAGGGTGTCGTCCAGCCGACCCGGGCGCGCGGGATCGGGCGCCGATTCCCAGCCACGCAAGTAAAGAAGTTCCCATCCGGACCGACACGTCTATTGACCAGCAAGAAAAGCGCTGTCGCCCCGCCCGTCGGTCATCGCCCACCCAGATCAGGAACTCACCGGACCCCTGTGATGAGACCTAAGCGCAGCCGAACGGCGCCAAGCCATTGTGTCGAACGCAGCGCAAACCCTGCCATCGGACCGCGCAGACGCATCCGGACCGCCGCGCTTGCCTTGCCCTTGATCGCGCAGGCCGCCTTTGCCGTGCTGGCGATCTCCGGCGTCGAGTCCTACCTGGATCTGCCGCTGCAGGACCTGCTTTCCATGGAGGTCTCCAAAAAGGCCCAATCCATCTGCGAGACGGCAGCCGCGGCATTCGTTATCACTCAGAAGGACATTCGGCGGTCCGGCGCCACCAGCATCGCCGAACTGCTGCGCATGGTTCCCGGATTTCGGAGGGTGGCGCCTGCAGGCAACCATACCTGGCTGGAACTCGAACTGAAACTGGACGCCGGCATCACGGATTGCAGCGTCCTGTTCGTCACCAGGGAGGCTGCGCGGAATATGCAATCGTTGCGCGCGGCACTCAATAACCAGTCCGTACTGACGATAGGAGATGCTGAAGACTTCGCCGAACTCGGCGGCATGATGCAGATGTCACTGAAAAGGAAAAAATCGGTTTCACGGTCAGCGGACCCCGACAGCACAGAATGAATATCACCAGGGCAGCCGGCATCGCCACCAAGCTCAGGGGCATGATCCTGATCGCCACCGGCATCGCCTTGCTGATGGCCTCCACCGCCTATATCAGTATCAACGTCCTGGCCTATCGTCAGGGATTGCTGGAACACATTCGGACCGTCGCGGACCTCGTCGGCACCAATTCCTCCGCGGCCCTGACCTTCGACGACGCGAACACCGCCGACCGGCTGCTGGAATCACTGCAGGCGGAAGGGAGCATCACCGAGGCGGAGATATATCGCCCCGACGGCGAGCGGTTTTCCGCATTGGCCACGCTTACCGACACCTCGCCCGGCACGACACGCACTGAAGATGGCTGGATAGACGCGGCCATTCGCGCCGGCAACGCCGAATATCGATTCAACCACGCGGATCTGCAGCTGATCCGTCCGATCCGCTTCCTGGACGAGACCATCGGTTACATCCACTTGAGATCCAGTCTGAGTCCGCTCTACGAACGGCTTCGCGAGTACACGATCGTGGTAATGATCTTGATTCTCGCCACCATGCTGGTGATGTACTTTCTCTCGCTCGCGTTGCAGAAACGGATTTCCGGCCCCATCCAAACCCTGCTGGCGGGCATGCAGCGGGTCTCGCGCGAGCGCGCTTACGAGCTGCGCCTCACACCGCAGGCTCGGGACGAGATCGGTGCCATCATGGAAGGCTTCAACGAAATGCTGGAGCAGATCGAGGAGCGCGACCGGGCACTCGCTACGCACCGCGATCAGCTGGAACGGGAGGTGCAGGAGCGCACCGCGAATCTGCGTGAGGCCAAGGAGGCCGCCGAGGCCGCAAGCCAGGCCAAAAGTGAGTTTCTGGCCACTATGAGCCATGAGATCCGCACGCCGATGAACGGTGTGCTGGGGATGACCGAACTGCTGCTGGACGCGGACCTGACCGAGCGCACCCGGCGCCTGGCCACCACCGCGCACCGCTCCGCCGAAGCCCTGCTCGCGGTGATCAACGACATCCTGGACTTTTCCAAGATCGAGGCCGGCAGGCTGGAACTGGTCGAAGAGGACTTCGATCTGCGCGAGGCGATGGAGGATATTCTCGAGCTGCTGGCCGAATCCGCCCATCGCAAGGGACTGGAACTGTTGGCCGACATGCCGCCGGACATGCCGACTCACGTACGCGGCGACCCGGTGCGGCTGCGTCAGATCCTGGTCAACCTGCTGGGCAACGCCGTCAAGTTTACCGACCGCGGCGAGGTCCACCTGGAGGCCTCGATCCAGGACCATGCGGCCGAAGGCCTGTGTTTGAACTGCTGCGTCGCGGATACCGGACCCGGCATCGACGCGTCCGTGCAAGACCATATCTTCGACGCCTTCACCCAGGCAGACGGCTCCACCACCCGACGACACGGGGGAACCGGTCTGGGACTGGCCATCGTCAACCGGCTGGTCGAACTGATGGGCGGCACCATACGGCTGCATAGCGAACCCGGCCATGGTGCGCGCTTCGCTTGCCGCATCCCGCTGCAGCGGGCGCAAAAGCCACCCGCGACCGTGCTCGACCCGGGCCTGCTGAAAGGCATCCGGGTGCTGGTGGTCGACGACCACGAAGTGAACCGGCAGATACTGCACAATCAGGTCGCCGCCTGGGGGATGCCGGACGAAAGTGTGCCCTCCGCCTTCGACGCCCTGGAAAGCCTGCGGCTGGCCGCCGCGGCGGGGTCACCCTTCCGGGTGGTCCTGCTGGACATGCATATGCCGGAGGTGGATGGACTGGAACTGGCCGGCGCGATCCGTGCCTCGGGTGACATACCCCGGCCCTGGCTGGTCATGCTCAGCTCCGGCGGACTGGGTGTCGGCGCGGCCGAGGCGAAGGAGCACGGCATCGACTACTACCTGGACAAACCGGTCCGCCAGGAACGCCTCAGGACCTGTCTGCTGGCACTGGTGGGCGGTCAATCAACTGCACCGGCCGACGTGTCGACACGTCAAACACAGCGCAGAAACCAGCGTATCCTGTTGGCCGAAGACAACCTGGTCAACCAGGAAGTGGCCATCGGCATGCTGGAAGGCATGGGGTACGAGGTCGACGTCGCCGACAACGGCGCTTTCGCGCTGGAATCGATATGCAGGCACGCCTATGACCTGGTACTTATGGACTGCCACATGCCCGAGATGGACGGCTTCACCGCAGCCTCCACGATCCGGGAAAGGGAGCAGCGCGACGGACGCCGACCGGTGCCCATTGTTGCGCTGACTGCCGATATCCAAAAAGGCATCAAGGACCGCTGCGAAGCCGTCGGCATGGATGACTATCTGAGCAAGCCCTTCAAACAGGATGAACTCGAGAAGCTGCTCACCACCTGGTTACCCGGTTCCGGTCCGCAGCCCGTGGCGCACCCTGCAGCGGCCGCGCCAGCAGCCGACCCGCAGCGCCCGCCGGTACTCGATACCGGGACCCTCGAGCAGCTGCGCTCCCTCGGTCGCGGCGGCGGCAGAGATATACTCGGCCGCGCTCTGCAACGGTATCTCGAGACCGTGCCCGGCGATATGGCGCTTCTGCTGCAAGCCCATCGAGGAGCCGATGCAAAGACCGTCAGGCGCATTGCCCACAGCCTGAAATCCGCCAGCGCCAACCTGGGTGCACTGAACTTCTCCGCGCTGTGCGCCCAGGTCGAAGCGCTGGCTGGGCAGGAGGAATACACGGATACCGGCCCGATCCTGACACGCATGGAACATGACGTTGCCGACGTGCTGGACGCGATGCGGATACTGGTTTCGCCTACCCCGGCAGAGGGCGAGGTCGACCCCGGCGCCGCGGATCCGGCCGGGCCACGCATTCTGTTGGTGGACGACGACGCGCACTTCAGGTTGACAGCCGCCGAGGAATTCCGGGCGGAGGGTTTTACCACCGCCGAGGCCGGCAGCGGCGCCGAAGCGCTCGCGCTGTGCGCTCAACAGGTGCCCGATCTGGTCCTGCTCGACGGCGTCATGCCGGAGCTGGACGGCTTCGAAACCTGCCGCCGGCTGCGTTTGCTGAAGCCCATGAAGAATATACCGATCCTGATGGTGACCGGCCTGGACGATATCAACGCGGTCAAGACCGCTTTCGCCGCCGGGGCCAGCGGCTTCGAGACCAAGCCCTTGAACTATGACGCCACTGCCCAGCGTATCCGGTTCCAACTGCGGGCCAACGCGGATGCCCGGGCCCTGCTGGAAACCCAGGTGCACCTGTCCACGGCGCAACGCATGGCCAGGATGGGTTATTGGCGCTGGAATTTCGAAACCGATGAGTTGCTGGTTTCCGAACAACTGGCGCGCTTGTGCGGCATCGATACCAAGCAGGTTCAGCGGACCTTGACCGGCTATCTCGAGCTCGTCCATGCGGAAGACCGTGAGTACGTACGCCAACAAATCAATGCCGCCCTGGCCGGACTCCCCAACACGGCAACGGAATACCGGCTGCTCAATACCGACGGTCGGGTTATCGCCATTCATCAGGAGATCGGCCGCCTCGAAGACAACTCCAAGGCGTTGCTGGGTACCGTGCAAGACGTCACGCGTCAAAGAGAAGACCAGCAACGGATACGCCAACTCGCCTACGAAGACGCGCTCACCGGGCTCGCCAGTCGCGCCTACTTTCAGCGTCATCTGGAGAGTCAGGTCAAGGCCTATTCGCGCAGGCACGAGTCCTTTGCCCTGCTCTATCTGGACCTGGACGGGTTCAAGTACGTGAACGACAGCCTGGGCCACGAAGTGGGCGATCAACTGCTCAAGACCGTCGCCAGCCGCCTGCAGGCGCTGCTGCGGGGATCGGACTTTGCCGCGCGCCTGGGCGGCGACGAGTTCTGTGTGTTGCTTGACAGCTGGACCGAAGACTACGATCTGGCCGAAATCGCCGAGCGGTGCCTGCAGGAGATCAACGCTCCGGTGAGACTCGGCGGTAAGGACCAACGGCCGCGCGTCAGCGTCGGCATTGCACGCTTTCCCGACGATGGTGACGACGCCAACACCTTGCTCAAGGCTGCAGACAGTGCCATGTACGCGGCCAAACAGGCGGGCCGACATCGCTATTCCTTCTATCGTCCTGAGTTGACCGTACAGGCCGAGCTGCGTCTGCAGATCGAAAACGATCTGGGCGACGCCATTTTAAACGACGAACTGGAACTGGTGTACCAACCCAAAGTCGATCTTCAGGATGGGCGACTGGCTGGCGTGGAAGCGCTGGTGCGCTGGCGACATCCCGCCCGCGGTCTGTTGCCGCCGGCCGAGTTCATCGATGTCGCCGAGCGCATCGGCGTCATCAATATGCTGGGAGAGTGGGTGCTCGCGACCGCCTGCCGCCAACTGGCCCGGTGGCGGCGCGAGGGGCTACCCGAGTTCACCGTCGCGGTGAACATCTCGCCCACCCATTTCCGCGACTCCGGGCTGGTCCAGGCGGTTCACGACATCCTCACCGAGACCGGCCTTTCTCCCGCGGACCTGGAACTCGAGGTCACGGAAAACGTCGTGCAGGTCTCCGAAGAGAACCAGCGGGTATTCCAGGGACTGGTGGATACCGGTGTCAGCCTTGCCATCGACGACTTCGGCACGGGCTACTCGTCGCTTTCCTCCCTCATCCACGTGCCGATCGATTGTCTCAAGGTCGATCGGCAGTTCGTCAATGCCATGTTGGGCAGTCCCGACGCGGCTACCATGGTGGGTACGGTGATCGGGCTCGCCCACGCCATGGAATACAGCGTCGTCGCCGAGGGTGTGGAATCACTGGATCAGGTGCGGGCGTTGTTGGGCATCGGCTGCGACGTCGCACAAGGCTACTACTTCAGCAAACCGGTAATTCCTGAGGAAATCCCCGCCCTGGCCAGAAGAAATTTTCTATCCGGCGTCGCGAACCACGACTCAACTCCTTCCATCGCAGCGGTATCCCGCCATGACTGACCCAGCACCAGACCGCACGGCGGTCCCGCATCGCCTGAAACAATCCAATCTGCCGGTACTGCCCCCGGGCGCACCCTACCTCATACGTGCGCTCTCGAACACATCGCTCGGCATGCGCGATATCGCCGGCGTAGTCGAGCGCTTCCCCAGCGTGGCGATGCGGTTGATAGCCCTGGTCAACTCGGCTTGGTCGGCACCGGCCAGCCCTATCGACTCACTGTTGGTGGCTTGCTCGCGGCTCGGCTTGGATATTGTGCGCAGCGTCAGTATAGCCCTCACGGTGGCGGCGCCCTTCGACCCCAAACGCTGCCCGGGCTTCAAAGCCCAGCAATACTGGACCAGTGCCTTGCTGACTGCGGACGCCGCCCACGCCCTGGCGACGGCATTGCCGTCCCGGGCGCAGACCGATCCCCAGTGCGCACGGACCGCGGGCCTGCTGCACAACATTGGCCTGGTATGGATGGCAAGCCACATGCCGGAAGAGCTGGCGTCCGCGCTGTCAAAGAAACACTTACGGCCCGATCTCTCCCTCAGTGAAATCCTGCAATCCGATATCGGTCTGGACTACGCCACTGCCGGGGCATTTCTCGGACAGAACTGGGAACTCCCCGCGTCGATCGTGCTGTCCATGCAGCATCATGCCGACGACAATTGCCAGGGCGAGGAACGGCAAACGGTCAGTCTGGTGCGACACGCACGCGTCTTGGTATCCATCCTGCTCGACGGGGAGGACGGCGCACGGCAGATGAGAAAACTAGAGTATCTGCACACAGGCGAGATAGGCTCGCTGACGTCCGAGGTGTCGGAACAGATGCGCAGCCGCATTCCCCAAACCCAGGCGCTCGCTCAGGAACTGTTCGCCGGGCGCTAGCGCCGCCATTCGACCCGTCCAGCGACCCCTGCCAGACCGGTCCGGTGCCTTTCAACCGTTCACAATCGAACATTCCAGAGGCCGCATTGCTATCGCACGGGCGAACGACGCAGTCGGTTATGCCCTGGCCAGTCGATACGCGCCGGAGTTCGAATTGGTGCCCGCCGCGGAGCCCGCCGGTACCGAAGTTCACTTGATGGCCCTATCGCAGCAATCCCGGATCCGGGAACGGCTGCCGCAGATCGATGGGAATCTGTCCCAGCTAAAGGCAGCGGGATTCATCGACCGGGTATTTGCGAATGAGGAAATCGCCGGGTCACGCTGATCGCCAATTTCAAGGCAAAGGTCGATTGGTTTTTCTATGGCCCTGGTGTCCCTTCCATTCCGCAGTCGTCCGCGCCATCGGGCAACGTCGACCTTTCCGGGCACCCGTCGGGGGCCTCCCCCCTGCCTCAATTCGTGCAATCACGCCTTCGCCGGAACACTATTGCGGCTTGCGCCGACTGCCAGACCGCTGTGCCGACGCATGATGCTGTGAACACTGTCAACCGCGTATTGCGTGGTAACCTCCAGATCTACCAACTATTACGTGACCCCATTGACCGCGAACCGCCGGTTCCTGAACATCTCAATCATCTGCCCGGAGGGTGAGGGTATGCCATTTCACTCGATCGAAAGATTGACCCAGCAATATGGGCGCTCTGTCTTGACCGGGCGCAACTACGACGGGTTTCTGTGCAAGATCAAGAAGATACGCGACTGGTCAGAGTATCATTTAACGCATCCCGAGGTGCTGAATGAAGAGACTCGACACCACCCCCCGAAGTCGGCTTTGCGCGGGTCGCGTGCGAGAAGAATCGATGATGCATGAGTTTCCCGGCCTAACCGTTATTGTCGAAATTGAGCGCTCTCTAATCTGCGCGCTGAAAAAACGCCTTGGCATCGCACCGCTGAACCGGCGCAACGTGTTGCGCGGGCGTTTCCCGTGGCAGGGTATCGAGGAAAGCCAGTGAGCATTGCCGGCAAGTTGGTGTTTTCGCTAACGCCGTCCGCCAGCGGCGACACGACGGTGTTGGTTCAGTCAAGTCGCCCCTTGCAAGCGGCACGCCTGCTCGAAGGTAAGTCCATCGAACAGGCGCTGGCAACCATACCGCTGCTGTTCAGCATCTGCGGCAAGGCACAATCGGTCGCGGCCGTGCGCGCCGTCGAATCGGCCCAAGGCGTTTCTGCGGGGCGCTCGGTCGAGCAGCGTCGCACACTGTTGCTCGAACTGGAAACGCTGCGTGAGCACCTGTGGCGCATTGTGCTGGATTGGCCAAGATTCTATAAACATGCCGCGGATACCGCGCAGGTTTCCCGGGTCGTGCGTTTGAACAACGAACTGTTGCAACGCGTCGGCAAGGACGACGCCTGTCTGACCCGCCCCGGTCTGGAAAGACTGCCGGCAATTGGTGAACCGCTGCAACGGGACATCAAACAGCTGCGCGCGCTCATGGAAAGCGAGCTGTACGGAACAGACCTTGAAGCCTGGCTGCGTTTTGATTTCGACGCCCTGCAGAACTGGTTGGCGAGTGTGGATACGCCGTTGACGCGCCTGTTGAACTGGGTGTGTCGACAGCGATGGCAGTCGCTCGGCACCACCGCATCCGAACCCTTACCGCCGCTCGATAGCGACCTGTTACTGCAGCATCTCGACGCGGACGACGCCGACGCTTTTATCGCCCGACCCCATTGGGACGGGGTTTCCCACTACGAAACGGGCGCGTTGGCGCGCGTTGCCGAGCACCCGCTGCTCGATCAGCTGAGTGTTTGTTACGGTCCCGGCCTGTTGGTCCGCCTGGTCGCGCGCCTGGTCGAAACAGCACGCATTTGTGTACAGCTCGATACCGAACACGCCGACACGATAGGCGCCATTACCTCCTTCAAAGGGGGGTTGGGTACTGCGGAAGCCGCGCGCGGCAGACTGTATCACCGCATCAGGGTGCGCGATGGCGCAATCAGCCGCTACCGCCTGCTGGCGCCGACCGAGTGGAATTTTCACCCGCGTGGACCGGTCGCCCAGGCCTTGCGCGGCATCGAAATCGACGATCGCGACGTCGCCAGACAACAGGCCGACCTGCTGATTCACGCGATCGACCCCTGTGTGGCCTACGAAATCCACATCCAGGACGCGCCCGATCACGGCACCGTATCCTCCGACGATATCGTCACGCGTGTTGCCGATGCATGAGATGTCTTTATGCGAAGGTATTGTGCGAGTATTGGAGGAACAGGCCAGGGTGCAGCACTATGCAAAGGTGAAAACCGTCTGGCTGGAAATCGGCGCGCTGGCGAACATCGAGGTGCCGGCGCTGGAGTTCGGCTTCGATGTGGTCTGCCGCGGCACGGTTGCCGAGGGCAGCCGCCTGGAGATTATCCCGTTGCCGGCGACGGCATGGTGCATGCAGTGCGCCGAAAATGTCGAAGTCGAGGAACGGTACGCACCCTGCCCGAAATGCGGCGGGTACCAGTTACAGGTCACCGGCGGTGACGAAATGCGAATCAAAGAATTGGAGGTCGAGTAATGTGTACAGTCTGCGGCTGCGGTGAAGGTGAAGCCCGCATAGAGGGTCACAGCCATACGCACGAACACGATCACCCGGGGCACGCCCATCCCCACCGGCACGGGCACGGCGCCCATGGCTCTGCCGACCATGCACACACCCACAACCCTCGCGACGGCGATCTGCACGACTACAGCCAGGGACCGGCGCACGCGCATGCACCGGGCATGAGTCAGGCGCGCATGGTGCGGATCGAGCAGGACATCCTTGGCAAGAACGATCAATACGCCGCGGGTAACCGGCAGTTTCTCACCGAACAGGCAATCCTCGCGCTGAATCTGGTTTCCAGCCCGGGGTCGGGAAAAACCACCCTGCTGACGCGCACCCTGCTCGACCTGAAAGACGCATGTCCGCTGGCGGTGATCGAAGGCGACCAGCAGACCAGCAACGATGCGGACCGGATCCGCGCAACCGGCGCGCGGGCGATTCAGATCAATACCGGCAAGGGCTGTCATCTGGACGCGCACCAGGTTGGCCATGCCATGGAGAGCCTTCAACCCGAACAAGGTTCGGTGCTGTTCGTCGAGAACGTCGGCAACCTGGTCTGTCCCGCGGCCTTCGATCTCGGCGAGACACACAAAGTCGTGATACTTTCGATCACCGAAGGCGAAGACAAGCCGATAAAATACCCCGACATGTTCGCCGCCGCCGATCTGATGTTGCTGAACAAGATCGACTTGCTGCCGTATCTGCGCTTCGACATCGCGCAATGCATCGAGTTCGCCCGACGCGTCAATCCGGGGCTGCAGGTATTGCAGGTTTCGGCGACCAGCGGCGAAGGCATGGACCAGTGGTACGCCTGGATAAGGGCCTCGCGCAGCATGCGCCTGATCGGTCACCCGGCCGCGGCCGGACGTTCCGACCCCGAAACCGCACCAAACGCGCGCTGAGCGCTGTCCCACCGCGGGATCCAGGTTGCAATGAATAGCACGGCTGAAAAGCTGAAGGTCGCCCGGCAGATTCGCGTGCGCGGACTGGTGCAGGGCGTTGGCTTTCGTCCGACCGTTTGGCGGCTGGCCAAAGCTCTCGGATTGCGCGGAGAAGTCTGTAACGACGGCGCGGGGGTCTTGATACACGCCTACGCCTCGCCAGAGAGGTTGAGCCGTTTCTGTGAAGCACTACGAGCACAATGCCCCCCGCTCGCCCGGATCGACAGCATCGAACAAAGCGCATTCGACAGCCCGCTGACGTACGACGACTTCCTTATTACGCGCAGCGAACACTCCGTCGCCAGCACTGGGGTGGTCGCCGACGCCGCGACGTGCCCGGACTGTCTAGGTGAGCTGAATGACCCGTCTGATCGTCGCTTCGGTTATGCCTTCACCAACTGCACGCACTGCGGTCCGCGCCTGTCCATCGTGCGCGGCATTCCTTACGATCGCGCCGCCACCACCATGGCAGAATTCGAGTTGTGCGACACCTGTCGCCGCGAATACGAGAACGCCGCCGATCGCCGCTTTCACGCGCAACCCAACGCCTGTCCGGCGTGCGGACCGCAGGTCTGGCTGAGCGACAACGCCGGTATCCGACTGACTACCGACCGGCCTGTCAGGCTGGCAGCGAAGCGCATCGCCGCCGGGGACATTGTCGCCATCAAGGGCATCGGCGGTTTCCATCTGGCGTGCGACGCGACTAACCCGGTTGCGTTGGCAAAGCTGCGCCAGCGCAAGCGACGACCGCATAAACCACTCGCCTTGATGGCGCGGGACCTGGATCAGATCGGCCGCTATTGCCATGTCTGCCCCGTCGAGGCCGACGCTTTGCTCAGCCCGGCGGCGCCGATCGTCGTGCTGCAGGCCCGTGACCCCAACCGACTGCCCGAGGCGATCGCGCCGGATCAAAGACAGTGGGGATTCATGTTACCCTACAGTCCGCTGCACCATTTGTTGATGAACGAACTGGCGCAGCCAATCGTGCTGACGTCCGGCAATCGTTCCGAAGAACCGCAATGTATCGATAACGACGACGCATTGCACCGGCTAGGTGATATCGCCGACGTCTTTCTGCTGCACAATCGCGCCATAGCCAACCGCATTGACGACTCGGTGATCCGGCGCATGGGTGATGACCTCCAGACACTGCGACGCGCCAGGGGCTATGCCCCGGGACACATCCCCTTACCCGAGGGGTTTTCCGGGCACCCCGAACTGCTCGCGCTGGGCGGCGAACTGAAAAACGCCTTTTGCATGTTGCACAACGGTCACGCCATTTTGTCCCAGCACATGGGTGACCTGGAAGACGCCCGCACCTATGCCGAATACCAACACAATATCGCCTTGTACCAGGATCTGTTTCAGCATCGCCCCGGTGCTTTGGCCGTCGATCAACACCCCGAGTATCTGTCTTCGAAGTTGGGACGCACATGGGCGGAAGAACGGCACCTCCCGTTGTTGGAAGTACAACACCATCACGCCCATATCGCGGCCTGTATGGCCGACAACGGCTTGCCGATGCACAGCGAGGCGGTCATCGGCATCGCACTGGACGGCCTGGGCTTCGGCTCCGACGGCACCTTGTGGGGCGGTGAATTTCTACTGGCAGATTACCGTGTGTTCCGGCGTTTGGCGCATCTGCGCCCGATCGCCCTGCCCGGCGCTGCGCAAGCCATGCGCGAACCCTGGCGTAACACTTACGCGCAGTTGCTCACCTGTCTGGGCAAAACGGCGCTGGAAAGACAAACGGCAGGGTTGGCGCTGGCGGGTTATTTCGCCACCAAGCCCGTGCAGGCACTCGGTCAAATGATCGACGGCGGCATCAACGCACCGTTAAGCTCCTCGGCCGGCCGGCTGTTCGATGCGGTCGCGGGCGCGATCGGTTTGTGGCCGGATCGCGTCAGTTTCGAGGGCCAGGCGGCGATGGCGCTGGAAGCCTGTCTCGACGATGACCGTACCGGCGTAGAGGCGCCCTATCGGTTCGACGCAAGTCGTCAGAACGGCATCTGGCAGCTGAATCCCACGCCGCTGTGGGAGGCGCTGCTGGACGACCTGCACCGACGCCAATCCGCTGCGACGATGGCGGCGCGTTTCCACCACGGATTCGCCGACGCATTGACCCACATCGCCGTGCAATTGCGCGCAGACACCAGTTGCAACACAGTCGCATTGAGCGGCGGCGTGATGCAAAACCGGGCGCTGTTCGAGCGGACCCGGACGGGCTTGATCGAACGGGGATTTAACGTCATCTCACACCATCAGGTGCCCGCCAACGATGGCGGCATCGCACTGGGCCAGGCCGTCATCGCGGCGGCCCGTTTACTCGACTAGAGGTCTTAATCATGTGTCTGGGGATACCGGGACAGATCGTCGAAATCATCGACGCCGACAATTTTTTGGCCAAAGTCGATGTCGCGGGCGTCAAACGTCCCGTCAATATCGCCTGTGTCGTCAGCGATGACCACGCCGCGGACGATTGCGTTGGCGACTGGGTATTGGTGCACGTCGGGTTTGCCATGAGCCGTATCGACGAAACCGAAGCGTTGCGCACACTGGAACTCCTGACCGAGCTGGGCGAGACGCAGGCGGAACTCGCGGCCATGCAAGCGGCGAATTCGGGATAGCGCCATGAGCGACGGCGATCGACATCTCGAAGCGCTTTATCCTTTTCTGCACGGCGGGGTCAAAGATCCGGCCAGCAAGCACGACGCGCTGCTGGAGTCGGTGCGGCAGAAGTCGGCGCAAAGCGTTACGGAGAAACAACGCTTCTTTGCCGAAAACGCAGAAGCACTGATTGCCGCCGCGCGGGCCATTGCCGACATCTACCGCAGCCAGGGGCGTATGTTCAGCATGGGCAACGGCGGCTCCAGTTGCGATGCCGCGCACTTCGCCGTCGAGTTCCAGCACCCGGTGACCGCCGGGCGCCCCGCCCTGCCGGCCATGAATCTGTGCGTCGATACGGCCATGTTGACCGCGGTGGGCAACGATATCGGTATGGCGCATGTGTTTGTGCGTCAGTTGGAGGCCCACAGCCGGCAGGGCGATGGCCTGGTGGGTTTTTCGACCAGCGGTAATTCCGACAATCTGCTGCAGGCCTACCGCAAGGCCAGGGAACGCGGCCTGATCACCTTCGGACTGGCGGGCGGTGACGGCGGCGAAATGAGGTCGAGCGGTCTGGTCGACCACTGCCTGGTCGTCGATAGCGATTCCATACACCGCGTCCAAGAAGTGCATGTGGTCTGTTATCACATTCTGTGGGATCTGACACATACGCTGTTGGCTGACCACCGCGGCAAACTAGGAGCACCGCAATGAAATTCGTAGACGAGTTCCGAGACCCCGTCAAAGCCAAAGCGTTGATCGCCGGAATCAACGAGTTGGTAGCGCAGATTCCGACGACTGCGCAGCGCCCGCTGCAGTTGATGGAATTCTGCGGCGGCCACACGCACACCATATTCCGCTACGGGATAGAACAGATGCTGCCGGGCAAGATCGAGCTGGTGCACGGCCCGGGCTGCCCAGTCTGCGTGTTGCCCATGGGACGGGTCGACGATTGCGTGGCGCTCGCGGAGCGACCGGACGTGATCTTCGCCACCTTCGGCGACGCCATGCGCGTGCCCGGCTCCAGGAAAAGTCTGTTGCATGCCAAGGCCGACGGTGCCGATATCCGCATGGTGTACTCGCCGTTGGACGCCCTGGATCTGGCGCGCAAAAACCCCGACCGCCAGGTCATCTTTTTCGCCCTGGGATTCGAGACCACCATGCCCAGCACCGCCCTGACCGTGTTGCAGGCGGAGCGCGAGGGTATCGGGAATTTTTCGTTGTTCTGCAATCACATCACGACGGTGCCCACCATCAAGGCGATTCTCGACTCGCCCGACATGCAAATAGATGGCTTCCTCGCGCCTGGCCACGTCAGCATGGTGGTGGGCGAAGCACCTTTCCGCTTTGTCGCCGAGACGTACGGCAAACCGATCGTCATTACCGGTTTCGAACCGCTGGATATCCTGCAGTCGTTGTGGATGGTCGTCAAACAGCTCGCGGAACAGCGTTGTGAGGTCGAAAACCAATACGGACGCGTGGTCGCGGCGAAGGGCAATCGACCGGGCCTGGAGGCCATGCAGAAGGTATTCGAGCTGCGCGAGTTTTTCGAGTGGCGCGGGCTGGGCTCGATCGATCACTCCGGCGTAAAGATGCGCGCAAGCTATGCCGCATTCGACGCTGAACGCAGGTTTACCTTGCCCAACCTCAAGATTGCCGACCCAAAATCCTGCCAGTGCGGCGAAGTGCTCAAAGGCGTGATCCGGCCCTGGCAGTGCAAGGTATTCGGCGGCGCTTGCACGCCGGAAACCCCCTTGGGTGCCTTGATGGTTTCCTCCGAGGGCGCCTGCGCGGCCTACTACAACTTTGGCAACCTGCCCGAACTGCTCGCCAAACGCGACCACGAGCAACCCCCGGGAGCCGCGGCATGAGTTCGATCGCCGTCAGGAAACGCCGCACGTTACGAGCCGATACCATCACGCTGGCGCACGGCAGCGGCGGCAAGGCCATGCGCGATCTCATCGAGGACGTGTTCGTCGGCGGTTTCGCCAACGACACCTTGGCCCAATTAGAAGATCAGGCACGATTCGATCTCGGCGACCGCTTGCGCGACGGCGCGCAGCTCGCCATGACGACCGACTCCTACGTCGTCGATCCGCTGTTTTTCCCCGGTGGAGATATCGGCAAACTGGCCGTCGCCGGCACCGTCAACGATCTTGCCGTCGGCGGCGCCACGCCACTGTATCTGAGCTGCGCGATGATCATCGAGGAAGGACTCGCGGTCGAGACCCTGCGCCGGATCGTGGCCTCCATGAAGGCGACTGCCGACGCCGCCGGGGTGCAGATCGTGACCGGCGATACCAAGGTCGTGCATAAAGGCGCGGCGGATAAGCTGTTCATCAACACCGCAGGCGTCGGTGTCATACCCGCAGGTATCAATATCGCCAGCCATCGCGCGCAGCCGGGCGACGCCATACTGATCAACGGCTATATCGGCGATCACGGTGCCGCCATCGCCGACGCCCGCGGCGACATGGCGCTGGAAAGCGGCATCGAAACCGACTGTCAGGCGCTGAACGGTTTGGTTCAAGCCATGCTGGCCGCCTGTCCCGATATCCACTGCATGCGCGACGCGACGCGCGGCGGCGTGGCAACGGTGTTGAACGAATTCGCCGCCGCCAGCGGTACCTGCATGCGGCTCGATGAAACGGACATCCCGATTCGCGACGCAGTACGCGGCCTGAGCGAAATCCTGGGCCTGGACCCGCTATACCTGGCGAACGAGGGCAAACTGGTGGCCATTGTTCCGGGCGACTACGCCGCCGCGGTGCTGCGCGCAATGCACGAACACCCGGCGGGCGCACACAGTGCCTGCATCGGACGGGTTGGCGCGGCGCCAGCCGGTGTCGTGATCCTGGAGACCGGCTTCGGCGGCGAGCGCATCGTCGACATGCTGGTGGGTGAACAGTTGCCGCGGATTTGCTGACGTGCACGGGGCGCCGGATGCCCGGAAAACCTATGCGTTTCTATATGAAGGTTAGCTCGGTCGTGCAGACAAATCCATATGGCGAACAAACGTTTGAGGTAGCTGCCAAACGACTCAGTCTCGCCCTGGCGCTGCTGGCGGAGCATTGCGTCCCGCCGTCTCCGTACGACAATCGAATCGGCTACGACTGCGTGTCCGGCAACGATGTGGAACTCGGAAAGGCGTTCGACGCCAGCTTGAAAGGAGCCGACGGACCGACACGAGCGCGTTGATCACGCGCGCCGACAATGCCCTTTACCTCGCCAAGGAACATGGCCGCAACCGCGTCGAGCGCGGCGCCTAGCGCCATTGTGTCACCCATCAGCCGAACGCAACGCATCGGCATGTCAGGCGCATCGGCGCAACAACTGCCCATCCTTTTTCGGACTGGAGCGACGATCTGCATGGGCGTTTTGCAGCGCTCAGGTCAACCCGTGGACCAGCGCATCAACTGCGCGATACGGGTTGCCCGGACCACAGGTCACCTATATCAACCGGCGGTTGCCGATAAAATATCACCGCACTGGCGTAACTTGTTCACACCTGTGAGGCCTGTGCGGATTCTATCGTGTGAATGCGCATCCGACAGAAACGGGATGCGTTTACCTCATTCAATGGAACTCACAGGAGACCATATCCATGGACAATCGGAAACACAACCGCACCGGCCTGATCACAGCGGCCGCCTTATTGGCCAGTGTCAACGCCGCCGCCGCGGCGGATCTGGCGATCGACCCGGGTGCCGTCATCGATCCGGGCGTGATCATCTTACCGGATCTATTCGACAACAAGACGATGCCCGGTAACGCCTGCCAAACCATGTACGGCTCGCAGGCCGGCGTAATTAACCACTATGCAGCCTTCCTTCATAACACCGCCAACGGGTACGTCAGGGTGACCTGTCCGATCGTTCGTGACAATACGAACAACAGCAACGGAACGTGGAGCGTCAACGTCTACGGATTCAATCCGGGTGGCAACTACGCGTGCAGTCTCTATTCCTATTCGACGCACGGTGCTTTGCAACAGGTCAACTCCGCAAGCGCGGCTGCCGCTGGAAACATCACCCTGTCCCTGGACGTCAACAACAGTTCGTTCAACGGTTTCTATACGCTTTACTGCAACTTGCCGGGTAACGCGAGACTCTATAGTTACCGCTGGGCGGAGCCTTTGCGCACCGATAGCAACAACTAAGCGTGCCCTGGCAGTCGGAACATTCGTGCGGACACCGGTTATGAATACAAAGATAGTAGCGAAATCTGCTGCCGCTGCCGTAGTCGTCGCAGCCTTGTGTGTGGTCACGCTCACGCACGTGTCTGAATCGACCGAAGCCGAGCCGGAACCGCAAGCACGCAAGGCCGCGCCGTCGCCGATGGCCGCACGTCGTTCCGACCCGCTCAGGACCCCGCGTCGGGAAGACGGTGACCAACCGTCTTCCCGGCACCCTCCGCAAGCGTCGTTGGATGATCTCGCCGCAGCGATTGTCGGGATGAAGCAGGACATCGTGTCACTGCGCAGCGAACTCCAACGCCAACGCGACGAGTTGGACGCGTTGCGCAAACCCGATGCGTTGTATGGCGCGCTCGACGATGCCGCCGTGGCGGCCATCAAGGACGAGGAAGACTACCGGCAGGCGTTGGAGCACGAGCGGATCGTCGATCGAAACGACGTGATCGATGCGGTCTTTCAGTCGGAATCGAGCGATCCGAGCTGGTCGAGCGAAGCCGAACTGTCGATTGGCTCCGTGGCTCGCAGTCTCAATAGCCCGGGAGTCGACCTGCTGTCACTCGACTGCCGCACCAGCCTGTGTCGTCTGGAAGTTTTGTACCGCGAACAAACCGGACAGATCGAATTCGAAGCGGCACTACCGCAGGAACTGCACGAACTCGCGTCGGGAATGACCATCGAGTCTTCGACGACCGACGACGGTCAGCTGCTGAGCGTTATCTATCTGGTACG
>CBDUNM010000034.1:0-37068 GCA_965368585.1 uncultured Chromatiales bacterium
CTTGGCGATGGCATTGCTGGCAGTGCTGGCGCGCGACCCCGGCGCGGTCGGCGAGCCGGGTTTCTGGTTATCGTTTGCGGCGGTCGCGATCATCCTGGTGGTTCTCACGGGTGCCCGACATCCGACCGGGTGGCGGAACTTGATTCGTATCCAGCTGGCGATCGGCCTCGGATTGTCGCCGGCGCTGTTCGCTTTGGGCCTGCCGGTGTCCCTCAGCGGGTTACTGGTCAATCCCCTGGTCATCCCATTGTTCGGCATGCTCATCGTACCTTTGGCTCTACTGGGCGTCGCGGTATTCACGAGCGGCTTGGACCCCGACGCGATTGTGCTGCAGGCGGCATCGTACGTCATTGAACTCGTCTCCCGTGGCTTGAGTGCCTTCGCGCAACTTCCGGGCGGCGTTGTCCACCGACCCGCACCCGAGATCGCGGTATTGGCGCTGGCGACCATCGGGGTGGGTCTGCTGCTGATGCCGCGTGGCATGCCGGGGCGTGCGGTCGGTCTGGTCATGCTGGCGCCGCTGGTGTTCGGGCCCAATCGGCACGAGTCGTTGTCCGACGGTGATTTCAGGGCAACGGCCCTGGACGTAGGTCAGGGTCTGGCGGTCGCCGTGGAAACACGCCGGCATCTGTTGGTATTTGACACCGGACCGGCATTTCGCGGCGGTTTCGACACCGGAGCTGCCGTAGTGGCACCTTATTTGCGCTATCGCGGGTGGCGGGAAATCGATCGCTTGATATTGAGTCACGCGGATCGCGATCACGCCGGCGGCACGGCCGGATTATTGCGCGCGGTTCCCGCGCGCGCGATCAGCGGCGGCGAACCGGTGGCACATGAAGGACTGCCGGTGAGCCCCTGTGCTGCCGGCGACTCCTGGCACTGGGACGGTGTGACGTTCGACGTCCTCTATCCCAAGTCAGGCATTGCAGTCAATGGCAACGAGGCCTCTTGCGTGCTGCGAATCTCCAATGCGGCAGGGCGTTTGCTTCTGACCGGAGACGCGGAAACGCAGGCGGAACAGCAGCTGCTGGCGACTTACGGCAGCGCGCTGGCGGCACGCGTCGTGGTCGCTCCGCATCATGGCAGCCGTACTTCGTCCAGCCAGGCGTTCGTTGCCGCCACGCACCCGGAATTCGTGATATTCACCACCGGCTTCCGCAATTCGTACGGCTTCCCGGCATCCGAAGTGGCCGAACGCTGGCGGCAAGCGGGTGCGATCCTGCTGGACACCGCGGCAAGTGGCGCGGTGTGGTTCGAATACCGCCATGATCGAGTCCTGCTGGGCCCGTTCGAATTCAGGGATCTGCGTCGGCGGTACTGGCACTATGCCGGGCCGGCGCATTGACCGCGGATGCTCGTATTCATGGCGTTGCGTCTTTCATGCCGAATATGACGGGCGAGCCCCTGCGCGCTTTACTTTCGCCGATCGAACCCGCTACCGCATACAACGCACGCCGAACGCCTTCTCGCAGCCGGGTCCTTGGTTGTCGGGAGAACTGATACTATCAGGTTGGGCAGGCCGGGCAATGCGTTTATGATGTCGCCTCCGACAGTTGGACAAGCGCTTGATAAACGGGCTCGATATTTCGTCCAGCCGATACGGCGACCGCGCCGGACACGGTATCGAAAAACGATTAGTGGCGGGCGTGACTATCAACGGATGTCCAACGAAAATAGTAGTCGCTGATGTTGATCAGCGGTTCGGTGTGCGTCGATCTGTTTAGATTTCCAGGCCAGGTCTCGAGGAGGTTGTTCCCAGGTGTTTGAGCTCGTGAAAGCCGGTGGTTGGCTGATGATCCCTATTATCGCCTGCTCTATTGCCGCCATGGCCATAATTATTGAGCGCTTGTGGGCGTTTCGGGAATCGCGGGTGATTCCCCGAAACCTGGTCGCCCAGGTTTGGCAGTTGCAGCGCAAGGACGAATTGACTGCGGCGCACATTGCCGCGATTCGCGACAAGTCCCCGCTCGGACGGGTACTGGCCGCGGCGCTGGTGAATCGCGCCCATCCGCGTCATGTGATGAAGGAGGCGCTGGAAGAGGAGGGGCGTCAGGTGGTGCATGAACTCGAGCGCTATCTCAACACCCTCGGAACCATTGCCGCCATCGCGCCGCTGTTGGGCCTGCTGGGTACGGTGATCGGTATGATTAAGGTATTCACAGCCATCACGACGGCCGGTGTCGGCAATCCCGGCGTGCTCGCCGGCGGCATCTCGGAGGCGCTGATTACCACGGCCGCCGGTTTGTCTGTCGCCATACCGGCACTGATTTTCCACCGTTACCTGGCGGGCAAGGTCGATCGTCTGGTGGTGGGTATGGAAGCTCAGGCACTGAAAACGATCGAAGTGATGCACGGCGAGCGCGAAGTATAATGAACCTGCGTCCACGCCGCCAGGACCCGCCGCGTGTCGAATTGACGCCGTTGATCGACGTGGTGTTTCTGCTCCTGATTTTTTTCATGATATCGACCACCTTCGATAAGCAGACGCGACTCGAGGTCGATCTGCCCGAAGCAACCACCGAGTCGACTTCCAAGCAGGAGCCCGAGCGCATCGATATCATTATCGACGCCCGCGGCCATTTCTATGTCAACGACAGTGAATTGGTCAGCCACGATGTCGAGACCCTGAAACGCACGCTATTGAAGATATCGGACGGGCGCGACAATCTGCCGGTCGTCATTACCGGCGACAAGGCGGCGCCCTACCAGGCGGCCATGACGGTGTTGGATGCCGCCGGTCAGTTGGGCTTCAGCCGGTTGAGCTTCGTGGCGCGGCCCGTCGACAGCGAATAACCCCATAGCCCGCACCATGCAGCGGTTGGACGATTACTGGTATTCACGTCACCCCGTCGTGTACCTGTTGCTGCCGTTGTCGCTGATATTCTGGATCGTTTCGTCGCTGCGGCGCTGGTGTTACCGCGCGGGCATCTGCAAAGTCTGGCGCTGCGCCGTGCCGGTGGTCGTCGTCGGCAATATCACCGTGGGCGGCACCGGCAAGACCCCGCTGGTAATCTGGCTGGTCGAGTACCTGACGGAACTGGGCTGGAAACCCGGTGTGGTGGCGAGAGGATACGGGGGGCGCGCCGAACGGTCGCCGCAACGGGTAACCGCCGACAGCGAGCCCGGCCGGGTTGGCGATGAACCGGTGTCGATTGTGCAGCGCACGCACTGCCCCGTTTACGTGGCCCCCGACCGGCCCGCTGCGGTGCGCGCACTGTTGCGCGACACCGATTGCGATATCGTCGTCAGTGACGACGGTCTGCAGCACTACGCTTTGGATCGCGATATCGAAATCGCGGTGATCGACGGGCGGCGGCGTTTCGGCAACGGGCTGCTGCTTCCGGCCGGCCCGTTGCGCGAATCGAGGCGGCGGTTGCGCACGGTCGATCTGACCATCGTCAACGGAGAGGCGCGGGAACACGAGTTGCATATGAGCATCGGCCGGCCAGGTCTTCGGCCTCTGCTGCCGGGACGAGCTTCGTCCGCGATCACCGGTTTGGCGGGCCAGCCGGTACACGCAGTCGCTGGTATCGGCGATCCCCGGCGGTTCTTCGATCTGCTGCGCAGTTACAACCTACGGGTCATTGAACATGCTTTTCCCGATCACCATGCGCTGCGACCCGATGATATCGTCTTTGCCGATCGGTTCCCGGTTCTTATGACCGAGAAAGATGCCGTAAAATGCGCGCGGTTCGCGGGTCCCGAGCACTGGGTAGTGCAGGTCAGTGCGACGCCGGACGATCACTTCATCGAACGCTTGAATTCACTCTTAAAGGCCGTTTGACATGAATAAAAGGCTCCTTGAAATTCTCGTTTGCCCCATTTGCAAGGGTCAACTGGTGTATCGGAAATCGGCGGATGAACTGGTCTGCAAGGTTGACCGCCTGGCCTACCCGATCCGCGACGGTATTCCGGTCATGCTCGAACAGGAGGCGCGCGAGTTGGCGGCCGACGAAGAAGTGTAGGGCGTGAAAAACGAGCCGCCGTTCTACATCGCGATTCCCGCGCGTTACGCTTCGACCCGCTTACCGGGCAAACCGCTGCTGGCGTTGGCCGGGCGGCCCATGATCCAGCGCGTCTACGAGCGCGCGAGCGCAAGCGGCGCGCAAGCCGTGGTTGTCGCGACCGACGACGAGCGCATAGCGCAAGCTTGCCGTACCTTCGGTGCCGACGTTTGTATGACCTCGCCCGCCTGCCAGTCAGGCACCGATCGCATCGCCGAAGTGATCGCCCGGTTGGATTGGCCGGATGACGCGCTGGTGGTGAATCTGCAGGGTGACGAACCGTTGATGCCGCCGGCGCTGCTGAGCCAGGTCGCGCTCGGCCTGTCGGATCATCCGGATGCAGCGGTCGCGACCTTGGCGACGCCGCTGACCGAGGCGTGGCAGATTCACGACGAGAACGTCGTAAAGGTCGTCTGCGACCATCGCGGCATGGCGTTGTATTTCAGTCGCGCGCCGATTCCGTGGAAGCGGGGTCGGTTCGACCGGCAAGCCGGCGTCGACACCCAACCAGCGGCGGGTATGTTTCGACATATCGGCCTGTACGCCTACCGCGCCGGGTTCGTGCGCGAGTATGTGAAGTGGCCGGTGGCGCCGATCGAACGGGACGAGGCACTGGAGCAACTGCGGGTGTTGTGGAACGGACATCGCATCTTTGTCAGCGTTGCCCATGACCCACCGCCCGCGGGTGTGGATACCGAGGACGACCTGAAGCGGGTGGACCAGGTGATGCGGGGAGCGCTTACGCGACTCGAAACGCCACCTTAACCTGTATGCTGCATCAGTATCCGGGATGAGCGCGCCGGCCAGGTGCGATGGCACGCCGCTCTGGGGCATAGGCGATGCTTTGGTGGACGCAAATGCGCATACGCGGCGCGGGTCAGTTGTCGGTGCTGCCAATACGGCCGACCAGCAGATCCTGCATTTCCGCGGAAAATTCCTCGTCCGACCCATTGATAGGCAGCGTCAATGTCTCTTGCGAGCGGCGTAGCGGCGCACCGTAGAGGTCGGTTTGCACGGGGCGTTCCCGGTCGTCGCAATTTCTTAGCACCACCGCGTCTTCGCTGACCAGCACCTCGATCAGGGTCCAGCGGTTGCCCTGGTATTTGAAGTCGCTGCCGATCAGGGCGCGCAGGCGTTGGTGCAGGGAGTCAGTGTGCACGTTTATTAGAAACTACTTTAAAAAATTAACATTAAACATGATATATCAGATGGTTACGTTATGTAATTAATCGATAACATAGTGTTTGCGCTCACTCGCGTGTCAGTAACAATGCTCTTTGCCGGGGAAGCGACCCTCGCGCACGTCCTCGCAATAGGCCTGCAGGCCTTCGACCATCGCGTTTCCGATATCGCCGTACACCTTGGCAAACTTCGGTGTGAAGTCCAGAAACAAGCGGAACATATCGTGCACGACCAGCACCTGGCCGTCGCAGTCCGCGCCTGCCCCGATTCCGATCGTGGGAATGTCCAGCTCTTTAGTGATACGAGCGCCCAAGGGCGCGGGAATGCCCTCCAGCACGAGTGAAAACGCACCACCTTCCTGGACGGCGACCGCATCGCGCAGCACCTGATCGGCTTCAGCCTGCGTCTTGCCCTGAACCTTAAAGCCACCGAAGGTGTGTACGCTTTGCGGCGTCAGACCCACGTGACCCATGACCGGAATCTGACAGTCGACGAGGGCGCGGATTTCATCACGCACGCGCACGCCGCCTTCGAGCTTGACGGCTTCCGCGCCTGCCTCCTTGATCAGCCGCCCCGCGTTTCGCACGGTCTCCTGCGGCGATACGCCCGACGCCAGAAACGGCAGATCCGCAACGATCAACGCATGCGGACGGGCACGGCTGACGGCGTGCGTATGATGCACCATGTCGTCGAGCGTGACGCGCGTGGTATCCGGATGGCCGAGCATGACCATACCGAGGCTGTCGCCCACCAGGATAACGTCGACACCTGCGGCATCCACCAGCTTGGCGGTGGAATAATCGTATGCCGTGACCGACGAGATCCTGCTCTTGTTTTTTCGGGCCAGGATGGACGCCGCGGTTACTTTCGCGCGTTTGGTTGGAGTGGATTTTTCTGCCGGGGAGTTGCCCATTGTTATGGTTCTTCCAAGAAAAAAGGGGCGATCGGGTGTATGTATCCGACGGAAACCGGCGATGCCCGGGTCAGCGAGCGAGCGCAGGAGTCTTAGCGTTCGAGGTACTGAAGTTTATCTGCCACCCCGTTCCAGTCGTCGGCGTCGGATGGCGCGTCCTTCTTGCTGGTAATCACCGGCCACTTCAGCGCCAGTTCGGCGTTGATTTCCACGAACTGCAGCTGGTCCTCCGGGACGTCGTCTTCGGCGAAGATGGCTTCGACGGGGCATTCCGGTACACAGACGTCGCAATCGATGCACTCATCGGGATTGATGACCAGAAAATTGGGTCCTTCGTGAAAAGCCTCGACGGGACATACGTCTACGCAATCCGTGAATTTGCACCGGATACAGTTTTCAGTCACGACATAGGTCACGTTCGTTCCTCCGAATTTCGGGCAATAGCCGCGTGGTACGCACTTGGCGTTGCTTCATCTATAGCACATATGGGTAGATGAGACGTATACCGGAATTTGTGGCATTTGCAGATTTATCAGAAGCGCTGGGTAGCGAAGCGCTCGGCATCTCCGCGGCCGGCAAAGGCTCGCGTACGACATGTCTATGCGAGCCTTCCCGGGTTTTCGCTGCCGAGCGGTGATACGCGTCCTTGATGGCCAATTTTCCGGTGTCGCGCGGGACCCCCAGTACTCCGTAGTCGCGTCCGTCAGTATTCAAGAAACGATGATCGACTGGGGTTCGCTGCCGCCGCTCTTCGTGGCTGCAAACGACTGCCGGGTGGCGGCAAACTCGGCGAGTTGCCGTTGCACCCGGCCGTTTACCGATTCGGGCGGGTACAGACCGTCATCGTTGATCGCCCCCGATACTACGCCGGTCAACAGCATCATTGCCTGGTCGATGTCGGCGATCGCAAATACACTGAACCGACCGTCGCGACAGGCGGAAACAACGTCCTCGCGCAGCATCAGATGCTGCACGTTGGGCTCCGGGATCAGCACACCCTGTTTGCCGGTTAGACCGCGCTGCGTGCAGACGTCGAAAAAACCTTCGATCTTCTGGTTCAGGCCGCCAATCGCCTGCACTTGGCCGTGCTGGTCGACCGAACCCGTCACCGCCAGATCTTGCCGCAGCGGCAGTGCTGCCAGGGAGGAAAGCAGGGCGCAGAGTTCAGCGGTCGATGCGCTGTCGCCTTCCACGCCTCCGTAAGATTGCTCGAAGGCGATCGTCGCGGACATGGAAAGCGGAATATTCGGCGAGTAACGCGCGCCGATGAAGCTCGACAGTATGAACACGCCTTTGGAATGCAGCGGGCCGCCGAGTTCGACTTCACGCTCGATGTCCAATACCTCCCCTTCGCCGAGACGCGTGTTCGCGCTGATGCGCGACGGCGAACCGAACGAGAAGTTGCCCAGATCAATGACCGACAACCCGTTAACCTGGCCCACCTCGGCTCCCTCGGTGCGGATTCTGATTACGCCTCGTTGGATTGACTCGTACCAACGATCGCGTAATCGGTCGGCGCGTTCCACTTGAGCGTCGATCGCCCGTTTGACGTCCTCTGCGCCGACCAACCGGGCGCTTCGTTCCGAACTCCAGTAATTGGCCTCCTGGATGAGGTCGGCGATGGCGCGCATGTGCGTGGACAGTTTCTGCTGATCTGACACGAGCCGCGAACTGTGATTGACGATCGCTGCGACCGCGGAGGCGTCGAAATGGCTCAGGCCCTCTTTGTGAATCAGTGTCGTGACCAACCGGGCGTAGAGCCGGTGGCTGTCGGAGGAACGTGCGATATCGTCCTCGAAGTCGGCCGCGATCTTGAACAGTTCGGAGAATTCCGGATCGTATTGATGCAACAGGTAGTAGAGCAGGCGATCACCGAGCAACACGACCTTGATCTTGAGCGGCATCGGTGCCGGTTCCAATGACACGGTGCTGACCAGACTCAGCGCTTGTCCGATCGACTCGATGCGCACCTCTTTCGCGCCGATCGCGCGTTTCAACCCGTCCCAGGCGAACGGCTGGAGCAATACCTTACGGACATCGAGCAACAGATAGCCGCCGTTGGCCTTGTGCAGGGCGCCCGGCTTGATGTGGGTGAAGTCGGTGAGCAATGCGCCCATCTGCGCCTCGTGTTCAATGCGGCCCATGAGCGCGGCGAAGGTGGGGTTGTCTTCGTAGACGACGGGTACGCCGGACGCATCCCCGCGATCGATCAGCAGATTGACGTAGTAGCGTTTGAAGAAGCCTTCAAAAAGACGCTGCAGGCCTTTCTCGTCCACTTCGCCGCGCTGAAACTCGGCGACATTGTCGATCACATCCTCTTCGACCGCATGCAGATAGTCGGTGACCTTGGGATGGTCGGCGTACTCAGCGAGCAACGCATCGATCAGGTGACCGACCGCTTGACGCGTATAGCGGGAATTCAGCTTGCGGATGCATCCACGACGTTCCTTGCGCCATTGCGGAATCAGGGTGCCCAGTAGTCTGCCCAGGTCCGCCTGCAGTTCGCTAACGGCGTGCTCGATGCGTTCCTGTTCCTCCTGCGACAGGTGCTGGAACTCCTCCACGTCGACGATTTTGCCGTCGTGCAGCGGGGCAAAGGTGAATTCGCCGGGTCGGCGAATCAGCTTGATCTGCTTGGACTCGCCTTTGTCGCTCAGCGTCTTGAAGGCATCGCGCTCGCGCCGGTCGAATTCCTCCTCGGTCTCCTGCAGTTCGCTCTTGTACTCGTCGCTGTCGAAGGTGTTCGGAATGGCGAGTCGGAGTTCCTTCAACAACTGCTGCATGTCGTCGCGCAGCTTGCGGCCTTGGCCAGCGGGGATGCGCAGCAGGTCGGGCTTGGCGGGGTCCGAGAAATTGTTCACGTAACACCAATCGTCCGAGGCCGGTTGCCGCACGCTGTGTTCTTGCAGGTAGTCTTCCACGGCGGTTCTTTTCCCGATACCCGTAGGTCCCATGACAAACAGGTTGTACCCGCCGTTGTCTATCCCGATGCCGAAACGTATGGCCTCGATGGCCCGGTTTTGTCCGAGCATACCCTGCAACATCGGTAGCTCCTCGGTCGTTTCGAAATCCAGTTGACTCGCTGTGCAAAGCGCACAGAGTCGGTCAGCAGGAAGTGGCTTGATCGGATCCATATCCGTCCTCATGTCGTTGCTCATTGCCGCAAGTCCGCTACCGGGTTGTCGCGCACCACGGCGGTGTCGATGTGCTGTTGCCGCGGGAATGGACGGGAGCGCTCGGTTGACGTTTACTTTACGCGAAGCTCCGTGCGGCGCAAATCCGCCGCATCGCGCCAGTGACGCACCGCCCGTGACGGGTGTCAAGGTAATGGGGTCGTATCCGCGGACTCCATTGCGATCCAAGCGGTATATCGTGTATGAGCGGTCGGGAGATTACGGATGGGCGGCGTCGGTGGCCGAGCGGTGACGAATGCGGGAACCGGGTCTCGTGGGCCACGCGGTAAGTTCTGCAACTCTCGGCCGATTCTCGATTTCCATCGGCAAGGCACGAGCGCGCGGGCCTATCAAGAAGTGCGTTGGCGAAGCCTCATGTCGGGTATAGGTTTAAGTGACCGTTTGCTGCAGGGAAGCAGCAGCCGAGCCTGCAGGGGTGAATCGCGAAGCGGTGAACGCCTTGCCATGGATGGCGAGGCTGGACTTATTTGCGCAGCAGGGACTGCGTAGCAAGAAAGTGTTCACGGCGTGCCACTGAAAGCTTTACCCGGCAGGAGGCACTGGAAACGCAAGGCGTTATTTGTGATTCTCTTAATAACGCTTGCTCGTTCAAGCGAGCGTAGCGCGGACGATGAGGATTGTGGGCCGGGATGGTCGTATGCGCCCGGCCGTGCGACGGATTTCAGCCCGTCCGGCGCATCGACGCCGGACGCGCGGTGGTGATTCAGCGGTGCGCCGTCAACTCACGGTGCGGATCGACAGGAGGGATCACGCTCATGTTGGGCGTCCCGGGCAGTCGCGGCATGGCGATTTCAGGAAACTTCCCGCTCAGGCCGTTGAGGAACGCGACGATGTCGGCCACCTGGTCTTCACTGAGGTCTTTGGCCAATTGTGTCTTGGCCATTACCCGCACCGCTTCGTCGAGCGTAGGCACGCTGCCGTTGTGGAAATACGGTGCCGTCAGCGCGATGTTGCGCAGGGTCGGTACTCGCCACAGGTGCTTGTCGTCGTCGTTCTCGGTGGCCTGGTAACGCCCGGAGTCTTTCAGCAAGGCGTATTTTTCATCGTAGGCGCTGCCGGCGTATGTCGGAAACTTCATGAAAAAGCCGGTACCAATCGGCAGCGGCGGTCCGCTGAAATTCGGCCCTGAGTGGCAGGATGTACAGCCGAGGTCCGCGAAGCTGTTCATGCCGCGCACCTGTTGTTCGGTCAGTGCCGTGTTGTCGCCCTTGACATAGCGATCATAGGCCGAGTTGGGTGTAATCAGCGTGCGTTCGAAGGCGGCGACCGCCTTGGCCGCGTTGTCGGCGCTGACCGGGTCTTCCTCGCCGGGGAAAGCCGCCGCGAACAGCGGTTTGTAGCCAGCTATCCGGTTGAGCCGGGACATCGCCTCGTCCAGGCTTTCCATGCCCATCTCGATCGGGTTCTGCACCGGGCCCTTGGCTTGCTCCTCCAGCGTGGCGGCGCGGCCGTCCCAGAACTGGGCCGAATAGAAGGCCGCATTCCATACCGTCGGGGCGCTGCGCTCGCCGCGGGCGTCGTGCATGCCGATCGAGTTCGGCCGGTTGTCGTCACCGGCTGCCATGACGTTATGGCAGGAGTTGCACGACAAAGTGCCGTGTTCCGAGAAGCGCGGGTCGAAATAGAGCGTCTTGCCCAGCAGCACCTTCGCATCGGATTGCGGGTTGTCCTGCGGAATAGGCGGGCGCTCCGGGAGGGGCTGCCAGTCGGCGGCGGAAAGGGACAAGGACACGCTAAGAGCGCTGCTCAATACCAATAGGTTCCTGATGTGCATGGTCATACTCCAGTGATATTCTGACAGACTCCACGACAAACCATCGATCGGGAGTCGGTACCCACGGCCACAGATGGATTCTGAGCCACGGGGATCGGCGGCAGCCGGCGAGCGGCGCGACCTGATAAGCTCAATTTACCGCCGCGTTCGGCGTTCAGGTGTTACCGAGCGTGGTGAAACTGTTTCGGGTTGTTTCGGCGACGGAAACCGGGTCGGCTGGATCGCCACCGTCGGCATGGAGTTCGCCGTCGATTCCCTGCCGGCAGGCACCGGTCGCGGTGCGCGGCGCCATGCTAGGCCGGGCGAACCACGTCAGTGTCCTGAGCCGTAAAGGCGTTACGTTTCAGCGGCACACGAACATGCGACGATTTCATGACTCACGACGCTCGATCCTCGTTGAAAAACCGAATCACGTCATCCGGCATGTAAGACGCCGGTCGGCCCAGCGAAATGACGCCGTTCCCCAGCAGTTGCACGGACTCCCTTTTCAAGAACACGGTTTCGTTATCCTGATTGGTGACATAGGTGCCGTTGGTGCTTTGGTCGGTGAACAGAAAATAATTGCGTTTCAGCTCGATCAGTGCGTGCAGCCGGGATGCGTAGTGACTGTCGACAACCAGATCGCAGGTTTCAGCGCGACCGATGCTCATCGCCTGACCCGTGTCCTCGTAGCGGAACTCACCACCCGGGTGCTGCAGCAGGAGTGTACTCGGCGGTTTGATCTGGCTGGCCGCCGTAGACGTGGTGACCAGGGTCTTGGTGGAGGTGCGGGGACCGTCTTCGAGTTGCACGACGGTGAACACGTCGACCGGCTCCGATCTGCCCTTCACGCGAGTCGTATCCAACAGTCGCGTATTGGTCTGGCGATCCGGGGACAGCGCGGCGACGGTCCCTCCCGGCAGCAGGATTTCGCCGGCTTTCGCCAGTCCCAGCAGCCGTGCGGCCAGGTGCACGGTGTCGCCGAATACATCGTCCTGCGACGACATGACGGTTCCATTGCTGAAGGCCACCTTGATACCGCACAGGCTGTCGCGATGCGACAACTGCATTTTGGTCGCGGCGTCGTAGGCGTTGTCCGCCGCCGGGAAAAGGCACTTAACGCCGTCACCTTGCGTCCGGATGACGGCGCCGTTGTTCCACGCGGTGATCCGCATCATGCGCTCCATGCTCTGCTCCGCAATCTCCATGCCGCGGGTATTGCCGAAAATCTCGTAGATACGAACGCTGTCGCAAATATCGGCAAAGAGCACGGTACCTTCGTCATCGCGCGTGTTCATAAGCTACTCGGCTCGCGTTCGGGGTTGGAGTGCTCCGTTTCCATCCGGAGTTTAAACGAATCAGTAAAAATATAGCGGTATTGACGCCGGGCAGCGATTCGATCGGCGAAAAAACCCTACACAGCAGTCGTTGCGCAGATCCCGGCGCGACCCGGCTTGTTTCGCTTGCAACAGTCCGGTGGCGTCCTGAGGGATCAGAACATCGAACTGGGTCTCTTATTGCAGCCGCCGAATCAGTGTTCTTTTTTTTGGGGGCCAGCGGGTGGCCGGCTGGTGCGTTGATCACCAGCGGGTTTCCCATGAAGGCCGTTTCCTCCAGATCCAGTTCGTCGGGCGGCTCGCCCGTGATCACCAGATCGGTTTCGTTGTGTGCCAGCTGCTTCAGGAGGCTTTTGCGGTTGGTGACCTCGAGCGAGAAGGTGGTTCCCGGGTAGCGCCGGGAGAACGCCGCCAGCAGACGGGTGGCTGGCGAAGTAATTGCCCGGGGTCGCCACGGTCAGGCGCAGATGTCCGCTGCGCTCGCCCTGCAGCGCCTCGATCACCTCGTTGAGTTCCCGCAGCTGGTGCACGATGGACGGGCCGTAGTGGAAAAACTCCCGGCCGGCCTCCGTGAGATGGATCTTCTTGCCAGCTTCTCGAACAGCGGCAATCCGGCGGGCGGTGTCTTCGAGTTGGCGCACCAGCAGCGAAACGGCGGGTTGGCTCAGACGCAATTCGTCGGCCGCGCGCGTGCAACTCAGATGACGAGCCACGGCTTCGAAGACACGCAGTCGACGAAGTGTCATATGCATAAGTTTTAAATGATGACAATCATTAATAATATCTACTGTAAGTAATATATCGGAGACCGATACTCGTCCAATCCCACTATAGATCTGGCTAATACACTAATGCAGGATCTGGGTTCCGAGGTTCGGAGAACCCGGACACGTATCAACGTGTGGCAGAGGGTTCGAGGTCGTGGCCAAGAAATACGATGCCGGTGTGAACGACTACGGTATGCACGATTTCCGGACGCCAGTAAACCAGTTCGACGTCCACGGGTTCGCTCACTGAATCCGGTGCGCGGGCATCACTGAAGGCCCAGGCGAGCATGATCAGCTTGCCGCCCTCACCCTCGCGCACGGAATACGCCTGGTTGTCGACGAAATAGGTTTCGCTGGTCTCGATGACCGCCTGGTACTGCATGGAGTATACGGGCACCATGACGTGGTCGCTTTCACACCGGGTCAGAATCGACCGGCAGCGATTGAACAGAGCGGCCGGTATGCGCAGCCGTTCGCGGGCGACTTCATCGGGACGAAAAAACGTGCTTCACGCCGGAGCCGTCGTCGTTACCCAATGCGACTGCTGCTTCAGGGATCATCGTCGCTCAATTCGGCGTCCCAACCCAACTGTCGAGCGCGTTGCACGGCGGCGTCATAGATGCGTTGGTGGCGCTGCATGAGTTCGGGCGGCAAGTGAGAGACCAGGTGCCCGTATTTGCTCCACTCGGTGGTCACCTTGTCATAGAGGGCATTCACGCCCTGGAGCGTCCATCCTTCGCAGGTTTCGGTTTCCGGTATCAACCCGAATACCCAGGCGTCACGGATGATGTTTCCGGTGCGGTTCATGGCGCCGGTCGGGTCTTTGTCGATTCCCATATACTTTTTGGTCGTATACATAGTCTCGGAATGCATGCAGAGTAGGTCATAGCTGCAGGGGTAAAAGTACGTCGAACCGACGCGGCGCCGCCCGCCCCCACCCGCCGACGCGGGTAAGGCGACGGCCGCGACGCAGCGCGGTTCATGCCGTTGGCGGCCGGTCCAAACCGAGCGCCCGCAACCAGTCGTTGCGAATGATCAGCAGCTTGTGATTCGAGGTCAACAGGGGAGGACCCCACTCTATCTTCCAGGTCACCTCTGGGGCGATGCGCTCCCGCAGAAACTGCAGCGCGGTTTGTTCGTTGGCCTCGATGCCGGGTTCCAGTTCAAGGCGTGCGGTTACCTGGTCCGGACCCGTTTGGATGAACTGATAGTGCTTCAAGCCGTCGAACCAACGCATTACCAGTGTCAAACCCGGCATTGCGATGCTGCGGCCGCTGCTCAGAAAGATGACGTCTCCGGTACGGCCGTCGACTTGCCCGATACGTTGCCAGCGTATACCGGACGTGGAATCGCCGGCTTCGTGCCAGTGAATCTGGTCGCCGACTTCGTAACGGATGAACGGCATGGCGAAATTGGTCAGGCAGGTCGCCACTGCCTTGCCGGTCTTGCCCGGCCGGTTGATCACGGCACCCTCGTCGTCCAGCAGTTCGAGTACGCCGCGGTGAAAAGATACATAGAGGCCGTCCTGTTCAGGACCCTCGCAGGCGTGTAAGCCGCCGTCGTTGGCGCCGTATTGGTCCAGGATGCGGTTCGTGCCGAGCACCTCGGCGATCCGACGACGGACTTCGCTGCGCATGACTTCCGCCGTACATACGACGCCCTGCAGCTGCGGCGGTCTGACACCCAACCCATCGAGACGCTCGCAGAACTCCCGAATGGCGTTAGGGTATCCGTAGATCAACCGTAGTTTGGAAAAGACCGGTTGTTTCACCAGTGCGGCCACGCGCGCCCGCGTAATGTTGGACCCACTTGACGCCCAGCGATTCATTACGCGGTCTTTCCACGTCCGGTTGTCGCTCAGTCCGACGCCGACCGATTCACCCCCGATTACCAAAAACGGATCGCCGATTCTGTAGCCGGCCCACGACCAGCCGGTGTACATCTGCGCCCATGCCAGTTCTTCGTCGTAGGGCGTCATCTTGAAAATAATGGGCTGGCCGGTGCTGCCCCCGGTGCGCGCGTCGGTCATCTTGACGGTCTGGTCGTTGGTCACCATCTGCGTCTGATGACGCCTTACTTCATCTTTGGTCAGGGTCGGCAAGTGCGCCAGGTCGCTTAGATTCCGGATATCGCGGGGATCTTCGATACGGTTTTGCCATTTTTCGCGATAAAAAGGCACAGACTGCCAGCAATGCGCGATCATTTTTTGAAGCTTCGCTTCCTGATAGGCGGTGATCCGCTCGGCGTCCCAATCGGTTCGACCAAGAATCTTTTCTGTGAGGCGTACTCGCTCGGGCCGTATGGCTTTGATACACCAGTGATGCAGCTTCGGATTCATTGCTTGATGCCTGTCCCGCTCGTTGCCGACCGCTATTCGGAAGCTGCGAAGTATAGCCGACCCCATTGACGAGAACACGGTTGGATGGCGCGCCGCCGAGGATATCGCCGTCACGCACTGACCACGAAGGTCGCCCGGCCGTGGCGCCGACGCGTTCGTCACCCGCCGGGGTCTGCTGATTCACAGGTCTTTTTGTTGATCTCGTGCAAACCGCGCCGCGCGATACGGGCACAACTTGATTCGAGGGCGATGACCGTTCGGTTCGTGCGCGCCAGCGGTGTAGCGAGGTCGACGGTCGGCCGGTCCGAACCCGGCACCTACTTCGTTGCGGGGAAAAGCCCGCAACCCGCGGCATTCGTGTCTAGGAGGCTGTCCGAAAATAGCAGTCGTCACGGGCGTCCGCAGTGGGTGTTTCTATTCTCGTACAGCCTCCTAGGCACCGTTGGGATCGAGATATCGCCGCGGGCGGAACCGCAGCAGGCGCCGCATGCTGCGGCCGGAACTTTATCGGGAGGATATCCCTATCGCGCATTGGGAACACTTCCACCATGGCGCCGATATTGGTGTTCGAGGCGTGGGCGGGTCCGTCGAAAGCGCCTTTGAGCAAGCGGCTCTTGCACTGACGGCGGTCATCGCCGAACCGGACGCGATAGAAGCGCGTGCAGCCATCGTTATCGAGTGCAGCGCGCCAAGCCGGGAGTTGCTGCTCGCCGACTGGTTGAATGCATTGATCTATGAGATGGCAACCCGTCGTATGTTGTTCTGCCGCTTCCAGGTGAACCTCAGGCACGACACGCTGTGTGCCAGGGCGTGGGGTGAAAGCATCGAACCGGACCGCCATCAGCCCGCGGTGGAAGTAAAGGGAGCCACCTACACGGAACTTGGCGTCAGACGCCTGGACTCCGGCGACTGGGTCGCCCAATGCGTGGTCGATGTATAACAGGCAAGGTGGAGCGAGCGATGTTGAAGGAAACGACCGTCCAGCGAGCGGAATACCAGTGGGAGATCCCGCGCCGGGGCGCGATGCGCGTGCCGGTGGTGATCTATGCCAGCGAGGCGCTGATCGGCGCGCTGGACGACAAGGTCTGTGAGCAGGCTGCCAACGTTGCGACCCTGCCGGGTATCGTCAAGGCATCCTATGCAATGCCGGATGCGCACTGGGGTTACGGTTTCCCGATCGGCGGCGTGGCGGCTTTTGATGCGGATGAGGGTGGCGTGGTCTCCGCCGGGGGGGTCGGGTTCGATATCTCTTGCGGAGTGCGCACGCTGCACACCGGCGTCTCACGGGGTACAGTCGATGCGGTGCGTGAACGTCTGACCGACGCGCTGTTTCGATCTGTTCCGGCCGGCCTGGGCAGTAGCGGGGGCATTCTCCTCGATAATCGGGAAATGGACGCCATGCTCGGCGGGGGAGCCCAGTGGGCCGTCGATCGGGGCTACGGTAAAGTTGACGATCTGCTGCGCATCGAGGAGCGTGGCTGCATGCGCGGTGCGGATGCAAAGGCCGTCTCGGCGCGTGCCAAGGACCGGCAGCGCACGGAGATGGGGACGCTGGGCTCGGGCAACCACTATCTCGAGCTTCAGGAGGTGGTCGAGGTACATGAGCGCAGGATCGCCGCGGTATTTGGCGTCGATATCGGTGACGTCCTGCTCAGCATTCATTGCGGGTCGCGGGGGCTGGGCCACCAGATCGGCACCGAGGCGCTCAAGGTCATGGTAACAAGCGCCGGCAAGCACGGCCTGAACCTGCCAGATCGCGAACTCGCCTGTGCGCCAATCAATTCGTCGGTCGGTCAACGTTACCTCGGCGCGATGCGCGCCGGGATCAATTGCGCCCTGGCGAATCGACAAATCATCACCCACCTTGCCCGTAAGGCCTTTGCCGATGTCTTGCCGGGGGCGGATCTGGAGTTGCTCTATGACGTCTCACACAACACCTGCAAGGCGGAGCAGCATGAGGTGGATGGCGAATCGCGCCGCTTGTACGTACATCGGAAAGGGGCGACCCGGGCATTCGGGCCGGGCCATCCGGATTTGCCGCACGCCTTCATGGACGTTGGGCAACCGGTGTTGATCGGCGGCTCCATGGGCACGTCGTCGTACATTCTGTGCGGTACCCGGGAAGCGGCGGCGAGATCCTTCAGCTCCGCTTGCCACGGTGCGGGTCGGGCCATGAGCCGACGTGCCGCACATCGGAAATGGCGGGGCCGGGAACTGGTGCGCGATCTGGCGACTCAGGGTGTGCTGATCCGCAGCCCCTCGTTGCGCGGGGTGGCGGAGGAGGCGCCGGGTGCGTACAAGGACGTCTCGGCCGTGGTCGATGCCAGCGAGCGGGCGGGGCTGGCGCGCAAGGTCGCCCGCCTGCAGCCCCTTGTCTGTATCAAGGGCTGACTTTTACCCGGGGCGGTGATCAGCGCGAAGCAATCAGTCGGTAGCTGGAAGGCGGCTTGTTGCAGACCGGGCAGGGGTCCTTGGGCTTCTCGGTGACGGTCGATCCGCACACCTGGCAAACGTAGTAGCGCTGGGTGCGCTCATCGATCTTTTTGACCACGGTCTCGAACTGGCTCGGCGACCAACGGCGAATTTTTGAAATGATCTCCAGGTGCTGCTTGTGCGATGCCCAGGCGTACTCGACCGCCGAGATGGCCTCCGCATGGCCTTCGGGACCGATCCGTTCAGCCAGATCCGGATAGGTGTTCTCGATGGAACTGAGTTCACGCTCGGCGGCGTGGATCAGGTTTTCCTTGGCGGTCCCGACGGGGATCTCGCGGGTTTCGACCTCCATCGGTGGCTCGCCGAGCGCCGCCAGCACGCGGTTGTAGTTCTGCGCGTGAATCGCCTCGGAAGTCGCGAGCGCCGCATACAAATACGCCAAACCCGCATAGCCATCGGCTTTGGCCAGCCGGCCGAACTGCGTGTAGCGTCGCTGTGCGTTGGTTTCGGCGACAACACCCAGCTTGAGCGCTGCCACGGTTTGAATGTGCGCGCCGGACGCGGCGTCCGATCGACGCGGTTGCAGCCCGATCGGCCCGAGTAGCGTGGCGACGCTCATTGCAATGACAAACCGCCGCCGACTGCGGCATACGCCATTCATCTTATGTTGCGCGACCATAACATTTCACCTCCACGCATATTATACGCTCGTTTACCGTGGATTGACCCGGGGGTTGGTCTGCCTTCTTGGCCCGGACATAGTCCTGGTCCCAGTTTCCCGAACTGGAGCACCAGGCATCGCGCACGATTATGCCGGAGCGCTTCCACACTCCACCCCGAGCGCTGCGCTTGCACTCGTAGCTCAGCGAGTTCGTCTTCACGTGATAGCAGCGCGCCGTATCCGGTCAGGATATCGTTCATCGCCTGGGTCACGGACGCGTGGTCCGCGGTTTCCAGCGTGCGCGATATCGCGCCGCTGGTGCCGAAGGCGACGTCGAGCGTGACCACGCCCGGCGGCGAACGGCAGGAGCGGTCCCTGAGTCTGAATCGATTTCCCCTGGATCAGTGCGCCGAGGTGGACGATACCGGCCTGAGGGTTGAATTGGACGAAGGTGTCCGGGTTCTGCTGCAGCGAAACGGTGCTGGTGGTGTAGGCAAAGGCGGTCTCAACACCCTGGTCTCGTTACGTCGGGTAGAGCGGTGCTTCGCGGGGCGCCGCCGATGTTACCTAGTGATGGGTCTCCTTCTTGGTCCCCACGTTCGGGCTGGGCGTAAGACCTTCCGCCGCCGCAATCAGTTCGTCCACCTCCGGCCCGCGACTGCACGCCGCCAGAAACAAGAGGACCATTGCCCGGGAAAACCGTTGAATCGGACCCTGCGTCATGCGGTATCTCAGCCAGTTTTGACGATGCCATCTTGGGCACGCTGCCGGCGAGAGTCAAAAATCCCGCAGTGCTGCAATCGGGGAGCATCGAAACTCCGCACGGCCTGAGCCCGAACGGGACGAAGTGTCGCGTGTGCCGTTTGCGCCTAGTGTTTGCGCCTAGTGAACGCAGAAGTGACGAAAACAACGCGGTCAACTTGCAGAGGTCGGTCCGCCTTGTGCAATGCGCAGCTTACACCGAATTGATCTGCAGCGACGCTTCGGTCCCTGCACCATAGCAGACGTCTTGCAGCGGTATCGGTCTGCCCAGATGGAAGCCTTGTGCGTAGTCCACGCCGAGCTTTTTCAAAGCCTCCAGGGATTCTTCCGATTCGACGAACTCGGCGATGGTCTTCAGACCCATGACGTGGCCGAGTTGGTTGATGATGTCCACCATGGTATGGTCGACCTGGTTTTTGGTCAGATGACGTACGAACGAACCGTCGATCTTCAGGTAGTCGACTGGCAGGGTCTTGAGATAACTGAACGATGCAAACCCGCTGCCGAAGTCGTCGAGCGCGAAACGACAGCCGATTTCCTTGAGCTCGTTGACGAACCGGTTGGCGTGCGTGAAGTTGGCAATGGCCACGGTCTCGGTAATCTCGAAACAGAGCAGACTGGGCGGTAATTTGTAGGCTTCGAGCATTTCTTTTACATAGGCCAGCAACGAGTTGTCGCTGAGTACGGCACCGGAGATGTTGATACCGAATGTCGACTTGGACAGTTCGTGGTTGCTGCCGATGGCCAGGGCCAGCAAGTCGACTGCGTGTTCGACCACCCAGCGGTCCAGGGTGCCCATCAAATCATAACGTTCGGCGGCCGGCAGGAAAGATCCCGGCGAGATCAGATCACCGTTCGCTCCCTTCATACGCAGCAGGATTTCGTGGTGCTCGCCTTCCTCGGGACGGTCGCCAATCGGCACGATAGGTTGAGCGAACAGCACAAACTGTCCATCGTCCAGGGCGCGATGAATATGCGGTACCCACTGCATTTCGTTGTGCCAGCGGGATGATTCGTTGTCGCCCGGCTGGTAGGTATGAATGCGATTTCGCCCTTTGCTCTTGGCGATGTAGCAGGCCTGGTCCACCGAGCTCAGAATCGTCGCAACCGAGTTGCCCGGGTCGGCCTTGAACGGGGAGACGCCGATACTGACCCCGACCGAGAACGATTTATCCTCCCAGGAAAAGCGGAAGGACTCGACGGACTGGCGGATTTTTTCGGTGATCTCCAGGGCCTTGGTCAACGGACAGGCCTCCAGTAACAGGCCGAATTCGTCACCGCCCAGACGCGCCAGTGTATCGCCCTGGCGAACATGCTTTTTCAGCTGTACGGCGATCTGGCGCAATAATTCATCCCCGGCCGAGTGGCCGCAGGTATCGTTAACGATCTTGAACTGGTCAAGGTCCATGTAGCAAATCGCGTGCTCGACAGGCTCGTCTTCCGCCTTGACCTTGAGTGCCTTGTTCAACCGCAGCTCGAAACCGGTCCGGTTGATCAGTTGGGTAAGCGGATCGTGTACGGCCTGGTGCGATAGTCGCCGCATCAGTTTGTATCTATCGGTGACGTCGTGAACGACGATCACGCTGCCGATGACTCGGTCCTTTTTGTCGCGGAGCGGTGCGAGGTTGTGCTCGACGATATGCTTTTCGCCGTTGCGGGACAACAGTTCGGCCTGACCGAGATCGGTGGCCTTGCCCTGTTTCCGCAGCCCTGCCTGCAGCAGGCTCGCAATCGACGATTTGCCGAACTCGTTCAGGATGTCCAGCACGGCCGTCGCAGCCTGCTTGTAAGCATCACCCTGAGTCCAGCCGGTCAAACGCTCGGCGGCCGAGTTCATGTAAACGATCTCGCCCATGATGTTGGTGGCAATCACCGAGTCGGCAATAGATTGCAGCGTCACCTGAAGCCGTTCTTTCTCGCGCTCCAAGGCGCGTTCGGTAGCCTTCTGCTGGGAGATGTCCGAAAACGAACCGGCCATGCGCGTAGCCGTGCCGCGGGCGTCACGCACGGCTTTTCCCCGGCCGAGCATCCACAGCCAGTCGTCGCTCTTCGTCTTGAATCTGAACTCACAGTGGAATGGTTTGCCATGAGTGATATGCTCTTCGAACGCCGCGCTGACCGACGACCTGTCGTCGGGGTGAATCAAACGCTCCCAAGCCGTGAACATCCTTGGTAAATCCCGCTCCCGGTAGCCCAGTATCTTGCCGAACCGAGGCGATAGATACAGCTTGTTGGTGGGAATATCCCAGTCCCAGATTCCCTCGTTGCTACCGTTTGCCGCAAGTTCGAAACGTTCCTCGCTGGTGCGCAGTTTACGGGTGAAGTCATCCAGATCCAGGGCCATCTTTTTCAGGTTGTTCGCGAGATTCGCGATGGGCCCTTTGCCTTCGGCGGATATTCGGACGTCGTAGTCGCCGTTGGCAATTTGTGCCGTTGCCCGTTTGAGCGTCGCCATTTTGCGGGACAATCGGTCACGCGCGTCGATCGACACCAGCATTGCAAGCAGCAATACGCCGACCGCTACGATGACGCTGACGCTGACCAATTCATTTTTCAAATACGGTTGCCAGGCATTGTCGAATGAGACGAACACGTACCCGTTAACGGCGTTGGCGCCCTTTACGGGCCAGCGTTGCCAGCTGCCGTGTGTCATTTTCGTGACCGCGTCGGTCTCCGACATTTCCTCGCCGCGCCAGGCGCTTGCAACCACCCGGTTGCTGCTGTCAGCCACGATGACCCCCTGAATATAGGGATGACTGGATACGTTTCTTACCAATGGGGCGATTTCCCGGTAGTTCTTGGACGTGAGCGCGGTTTGTGCGGTAAAGGTAAGAAACAGCTCGGCGCTTTTCTCTTCGGATTCCAGAGAACGGTCAAAATCGACAATCAAGGGCGGCACCTTCAGACTGATAAAGGCAACCAGGAAGCAGCAAGTCCCAAGGAGGAGAATAAAACTGGGTGTCAGGAAAGTTCGCAGTTTGTGAAGCACACCGTGCCACCGTGTTGGTCGTTACACTCAAGCCCTTAGGATTTCTTTTATAGAATCACGAACATGTGGCGCCCGCTCAGCCTTTGCCATGGTGCTAAACGTGGGCTCCAATCTTCCGCTCCACCAAACCTGTCGGCGCTTTTACAGGACGCCAGGATCGAGTTTCCTACCAGTCCTGGCGGTATATTCGCGCTTACTGCAGTTGTTTCGGCGTGCATGGGCCCGACTTGAGACAGAAGATTTTCGTCGACCGAGGCGCAACGCGGTTGGCGAGTCTACCCGGGGCGGGTGGGTTATGCGCGATTCGACCGTGAATCGAGTCCAGTCAGGGTGCGCGACCCGATTGCTGCCTTGGTTAAGCGGTGAAGGTCCGCTGTACGATTTGCGCGAGGTCGGCAATGGAGTGATCCACGTGAATATTGCGTCGGTCCAGGAGGTGTACGCCATCGTAGTGCAACAGGGATTTGAGGTGGGCTTCCATGTGCTTGCCCTCGTCTCGATAGCTTTCCTGAAAAACCGGCACCATGGGCCTGCCGTATTGGTGGGCGAGGCGTATTTCTTCGCGCACCCACGCCGACTCGAGGGTGTCACCGGCCAGCAGGCAGACGAAGACGTCGCAAGCGGCGATCGCGTGCTTGAGCTTCTGCGGGAAGTGGATCGCGCTGTCGCGTCGCTCGTTATCGAGAAACGTCTCGATGGAATGCTTTTCCCTGAGTTCCCGCGCGAACAGCACCGCCCAACCGGCACTGGCGTCTCGCCGGTAGCTGAGAAATACCCGTGCCCTTCCGTCGCTGCGCCGGCCGGTGACAATCGCCTGGTCCAGAGTTGCGGCGAACGCGGCGACGGTCGGGTAACGTTCGTCCGGACTGTTGTTCAGGGCCTTGGCGACTACTCCGGATACCGCGTCGGGGACCGCCGGCCGACCGGCCCGCCGCGCCTGTTCGTGGAGCGCAGCGGGGCCGCGCTCATAATTGCGTTGGCGTACCTTGGGATCGGCCTGCCCCTCGTACGGCGTGCTGCCGGTCAGCATCAGATAGATCAGGCAGGCGAAGGCGTATTGATCGGTGGCCTCGGTGGGCGTCAGCCCGTCCCATTGCTCGGGTGCCATATACGCGGGTGCACCCAGTAGCAGCGCGCTGCTGGTGCCTTCCTCGGTCTTGGCCTGGGCAAAATCGGCCAGGAATGGTTGGTCGCGGTCGTCGAACAGGATGGCGCTCGGTTTCAGTCCGCCGTGCACGACGCCGACCCGGTGCGCATACGCCAACGCGTCCGCGAGACTGCTGATCCAGTCGCGCAGCCGCGCGAGTTCCGGCGGCGAATCGGACCGGGCGAGTCGCTCGCTGAGATTGCCGCCCCGCATCACGTCCATGCAGAGATAGGGCACAACGACCTCCCTGTCGTCCAGCCGGAGCGTGGATTCGCCGCGATCGATGACCTTGCGGATGTGCGGATGCATCAGTTTGGCGGCGACATCGGCCTCTCGCTGGTAGGCATCGCGGTAGTCCGCCAACTTCGCCAGACTCGGTGAAAAGACCTTGATGGTCAGCGTGCGCGGGAGACGGGTGTCGCGGGCGATGTAAACGGCCGCTTTGATGCTCGCATACAGTTCCTTCTCCAGTTCGTAGCGGTCGTCCAGGAGCACGCCAGTCAAATCGTCCAGCCGCGGTACGTCGGCCACGAACCGCAACGTCGTCTGATTCGACAGGATAAGGGTGTCGCCAACCAGAAGCACGGATTCTTCCCCGACCAGCAACCGTCCGTTGATGAAGGTGCCATTGGTACTGTGATCGCTGATTCGGAACCCGCCATCGCGATAATTGATCTCCAGGTGTCGGCGGGAAATACCGAGGTCGCCGCACAGCGATAAGCCGGCGTCGTTGCCGCGGCCGATGACGAAGGGGAACTGTGACAACGCAACCCGTCGTCCGATTTCATTGGGGTCGGGAGAGGCGATCAACGTCATCGCGACCGGTACGATCATGCCTGCGCCCGCCTTGTCGGGCTTGATATTGACGATCATGGTCCCGTCCGGGACCGGAAGTTCCTGAGCGGCTCCCGACGCCGAGGGGAGCTCCGCCGGCGGCGGCATTGGCGCAATGACGGTGCCGGGCGGCACGGTCTGACCGCCCGGCTCGGCGCTCGGCGAGCGTTGTGGGAACGGCGGACTCGCGACCGGGCGATCGGCCTCCGTGGGGCCGCGTGTGCCAAAAATCCTCGAGAGCAGGCCGGAGAACAGGCCGCCCCGGGTGGATTTCGATCGACTGTCGGGCGAGAAAGCCGCTGCGATAAACGCTTGTGCAGTCGCGAACCGCTGGTCGGGTGTTTTGGCCAGAAGCTTTTCAATCGCCGACTGCAGCGGCGGTGGGACACCGTCGCGCAGCCGGCGCAGCTCCGGTACCGGCTCCTGGGTGTGTTGCATGGCGACCTGCAGCGGGTCTTTGCCGTCGAATGGCGGCCTGCCGGCGACCATTTCGAAGGCGAGTACTCCCATCGAATAGAGGTCCGAGCGCCGGTCGATGCGTTCGCCACGGATGGTTTCGGGCGCGCTGTACTTGGGTGTCCCTACCAAGAAACCGGGCGTGGTCAGGTTGGAGTTGCCGTCCATGGCCTTGGCAATGCCGAAGTCCATCAGCAGGACGCGCGAATCCGGGGTGATAAACACGTTGCCCGGTTTGACATCGCGGTGGAGAAAACCTTGATCGTGCGCATAGTCCAGGGCGCTGGCGAGCTGTCGCAGGACGTTTTCGATAAACGAAAATGTCAATCCCCCTTCGATCCGCTGGTCGAGCGATTGTCCCTCCACCAGGGACATGGCGATGAACGTCACCCCGTCGGCTTCGCCGACATCGAAGATCGAGACGATGTTGGGGTGTTGCAGACGGGCGGCGATTCTTGCCTCGGTGACAAAGCGTTCGCGAAAATCCGGATTTGCGTACAGGTGATCGGGGAGAATCTTGAGCGCGACTTGGCGTCCAAGGCTGGCCTGGGTGGCCCGATAGACCTCGCCCATGGCGCCGCGGCCTATCAGCTCACCGAGTTCGTAACCGGGCAGAATTTTCGCGTTCATATGTAGTTAAGGTATAGCTGATTGACGAGCCGTAATCGACTCGTCGGCGGTCGGCCGACGCTCCGGTGATCGAGATCAAGCGTTGTCCAACCGCAGCGTATCCGACGCGCATGGAGGCTCGGCAGGCAAAAACACCGGTCATTGCGCGGCGGGTGACGGCTGCGTGGTCATCGGGCGGTCGGTACGCCCGCTAGGCAATCACGGTCGTGACCTGTTCAACCTGAATTCCGCTCTCAAGCAAGTACCGATATTGGCGTCTTGATCGAACGTCGAGCCATCGGGCCTGGTCCAGGCGCCGTTAACCACGGTGCTGCGGGCACCGCCGCCGGTCTCGTCGGTCAGCTCTACCGTGCCGTTGTTCGAAGTGTCCTGATCCTGCAGGGCGATACTGTAAACGCGCAGGCAATCGACTGCACAGGCTTGCGCTACAGCGGTGCTCGTCGTAGCGGCAAAAGCCAAGCCCATGGCCAAGTAGGCGAGCGCATTTTTGCAGCGATCTCGTCGGGTGAACATGACCTGATTAACTCCTATGTTTAGGATCAGGTGGGTCGAGCGTTTGCGGACCGAACTCGGCGACAAAAAGGCTCGCTTACGATGACTGTATGTTCGGCATGGATTCGAAACCGGAACACCTTGCGCGACATTCAATCTTTGCCCGGGTGACATGCACACCGGCCGATACGACGGACCGAACTACCGTCTGCGCTGCTCGGGCATTGTAGGCTTGAATCGACCGGCAACATGGATTGTGAAGCTGCTGAGACGGCAGTGGGTTGCAATATGGATCACGTCGTCTGTTCTGCCGTACGACAAGCGTAATTTACTGCGATCGCTGTCAAAAAAGTCTTCAAGCCTCGGCGGAGAATGCGACCTGATCCACATTCAACAGTGGTCGCCGATAGTCCGATCAACGCAACGTATTTCGTTTAGAATGTCGGTAGGAGTAGAGTCTCCCCTTTGATTGCGGTGGTGTGCGGTTGCGCGGCAAACAACGCCAGCGGAGGAGCCGAGTACCCGCCGCGCTGTGAGTCCGATGAATACCTCGGGCGGCAGGCTGGCCCACTGCTTTTAAAATCGCGCGCGGAGTCAATCATCGAGGTACGGGATGTGCGACAGGAACGGTCATCGGTTTTATATACGCGACCCCAGCGCGATGCGCGTGAAGTGGTCGGGAGGGACGGTCGATGAATGCCAGAGAGCGACTGCTGCGTGAAATTGAACGGGAAGTGACGGAGACTCGCAGTTATACGGGGCGCCACAGGCTCCATTCCGAGGTGATTGAGGCGCTGCGCGTTACGCCGCGCGAGCGGTTCGTCCCAGCGGAATATCAATCCCAGGCGTTTGGCAACTATCCCCTGCCGATCGGCCATGGGCAGACCATCTCGCAGCCTTACATCGTGGCCATCATGACTGAGTTGCTGGATGTACAGCCCGACGATCGGGTGCTGGAGATCGGGACGGGTTCCGGATACCAGGCCGCGGTGCTCTCACACTTGGCGAAAGCCGTTTTCAGTGTGGAAAACCTGGCGGTGTTGAGTGCAGCGGCGCAGCGGCAGTTTCGGGAACTCGGCTACGAAAACATCGAGACGAAGGTTGGCGATGGCTACTTCGGCTGGCCCGAACACGCCCCTTACGATGCGATCATAGTCACGGCGGCGGCACCGACCATACCTCCTCCGCTGCTCGAACAACTGGCACCCGGAGGGCGGCTGATTGCACCCCTCGATTCGGGTTGGGGGCAGACTCTGGTGCTGGCGTCGAAAAATGCCGAAGGCAAGATTAATACTGAACCTCTGCTGCCGGTGGCCTTTGTGCCGTTGACTGGCGAGCGGTCGACTTGACTCGCATCAAACGTCACCTAACCGCATTGTTTATGGGCCCGGTCTACGAGATGCCATAGGCAGGTCGCGACTCGCCACGACATCGACGCCGGTGTTCAGTATGTTCTTGACGATCACGCTGCCCACGGCGACCGGCGCTTCGACCGTCAGGTCGTGCAAGGCCCGGCACACCGCCATCACCATGGTCTTGGGTACGGTGCCATTGGTCTTAACGGGCAAGCGGCGCCGCGGATTTCGACGGTTGTGGTCACCATGCGGCGCGGGTCGGTGTGCTCCTGAACGCCGTATACCGTGCCCTTTTTACATGAGAAGCCCCGCATTTCGATCACGTCGCCGTGCGCGTCTGCGTCGACCTCCAGGCGGCAGCCGAGCGGGCAGCCGATGCACAAGTATTCGGCGGTTGGTCCGTCGTTCATCGCGGTAAGACCTCGACATGCAAGGTATCGCCGTGGAATTCTTCCAGCAGTCGCGGGCGCATCGTGACGGTGACCATTTCCGCCGGGTGCACCACCTAGCGCAGCTTGCGCTCGTACTCATCGCCGAAACGAATCATGCATTTTTCCTGAGGTTTGCACGCGCGCATGAAAACGACATGCTCACGATCCGTGGAAAGGGTGTCCGCCGTGAATGATGCCGCTGTTGGATTTGCTCGCACCGAAGCCGACTTCGTATTCTTTTTCAAGCAGTGCGACGCGCAGGCGATAGCGCATCAGCTTCCTGGCGAGCGCACAGCCGACGATGCCTCCACCGATGATGACGACGTCGTACTGGTGAGTTTCGGCCATGTGTTTGATCTTAAACGATTTGAAATTGTTGTGTCATTCAACGCAAATTATCGATCAGGCCATGCCGCTGCAATCGATCCTCGCTTGGTTTGAGTGAGTCCGGCCCTGAACCGGAGGTGCGACTTCCTGTGTGGCATCCCCATCGGAGGTGTGCACACGCTGAAGACTGGTCCTGTTGCGATTTCGTTGCTACCCGCGTGCCATAGAAGTCCCGCTTCGCCGGTGGCGCTGCGCGGTCGCGCGACGAACATCTTCAGTTGAAGGAGCCGGACCCGCTCGGCGATGACCATGGAACGACGTCACGGGTGATAGCGACGCGGTGGACGACGTCAGCCGTTTGCAGCGCCCGCGCCGTCAATCGCTTGTCTTGCCGGTTGTCCTCGACCAGTAGCAGGTTACGGTTGTTCATACCTCTGCGCCCTTGGCGGCCAACGTAAAACAGAATACGGCGCCTTTTCCGGGTTCGCCTTCGCCCGAGATCCAGCCGCCATGGCGGTCAACGATGCGCTGAACCGTCGCCAGTCCAATGCCAATGCCCGGAAACTCGTCTTGACGGTGCAAGCGCTGGAATGGCTCGAACAGCTTCCCGGCAAAGGCCATCGCGAAGCCGGCGCCGTTGTCCCGCACGCAGAATATCTTCTCCTGATCCTCTTGCACACTGTAGACCCTGATCGCGGCGTTTGCTTCACAGCGCGAGTACTTCCAGGCGTTTTCCAGGAGGTTGTTCAGCAGCGTCTTGACCAAGCGCGGGTCGGCTTGAGTGAACATGCCGGGTTCGATATCGATCTCGACGGCACGGCCGGGTTCGGATTGGGCCAGGCCGCGCAAAGACTGCGCGGCAATGGTGCTGATATCGACGGCTTCGCGCACAATCTCGGCGCGTGTGCTGCGTGACAAGACCAACAGTCCATCGATCAGTTCGCTCATGCGCGCACCGCCGTCTTCGATCTCCCCCAAATAATCGCGCGCGCCCTCGGACAGTTCGTTTCCATAGTCCTCGAGCAACGCCTGACTGAATCCCCGGATGGCGCGCAACGGTGCCCGCAGGTCGTGCGACACCGAGTAGGTGAATGACTCCAGTTCGCGGTTGGCGACGGAAAGCTCGGCGGTGCGCTCGGCGACACGCCGTTCCAACTCTTCGGCGGCGCGTTTCTTGCTCGTGATGTCATCATAGATCGCCACGATCTGGCCATTGGGCAACTTGTACACGTAGTATTCGACCCATAGGCTGACGCGGTCGTCCACGTAATGCGATACGGGATGGTTTCTCGGTGTGCCGCTTCGCCAAACCGCACGAAAGGTGTCCAGCAGGCCAGTCGCTTCGATACCGGGAAAAACCGCGGTGACCCGCTCTCCGAGCACCGTCGCGCTGCTTAGCCCGCTGATTCGTTCGCCGGCGCGGTTATGGTCGATAAAGACAAAGTCGGCACCGTCATCAAGCGCTTCGTACACGGCCACGCCGTCGCTCATGTTCTCAACCAGTTCGCGGTACCGGGCCTCTTTCTGTGCGAGAGCCAGCTCGTCGTTGCGCTCCTTGGTGATGTCCATAGCGACAACGACACCGCCGCTGACGCCCCCGAGCGCGTCCCTGACCGGTATGTAATGACTCTTCACACGGACCTGACCGTAGTCGGGGATGACCGATGACTCTTCGTGGTCGAGCGTCTCGCCAGACAGGCAGCGATCGCTCAGCGGGCCGTGCACGGCCGCCATGTGGGGCGGCAAAACCTCGTTCCAGAGAAGGCCCTCGATCCGCTCGATCGGCAGGCCGAACGATTCTTCGTACTTTCTGTTTGCGATCACGTAGCGTTTGTCGCGGTCGAAATACGAAATCCAGAACGGGACAGCATCGATCATTGTCCGCAACACCCGGCGGCTCTCGTGCAGCTCGCGTTCGGCTTCGCGTCGATCGTGTATATCGCGACCCACGCCGATGATGGCCGTGACCCGGCCGTGCTCGTCCGTCACCGCCGTGTCCATCCAGCCCAGCCAGCGCCACCCGTCCCTGGTCATGGCGCGCTGTTCCAGATAGGCCGTGTAGGGCGGTCGGTACAACGCCTCCATCGCCTGGTCGGTGCGTGCGCGGTCGTCCTCGTGCACCAACGGCATGAAGGTGTTGCCGAGCAGTTCCCGCTCCGTCTTGCCGAACATCCTGCAGTAGGACGGGCTGACGAACTGGAATCGACCATTGGTGTCGACCTTGACGACCAGGTCGGTCTGGTTCTCGATCAGCAGTCGGTATTTTTCCTCGCTTGCCCGCAGCGTCGCCTCGGCCCGCCTGCGCTCGGTGATATCGCGATCGATGCCCCGATACCCGCGCAACCGCCCTGCCGCGTCGAATATCGGTACGCCACTGGTTTCCAGGATCACTTCGCGGCCGTCGCAATGCAGATTCCGGTTGACCAGTCGTTCTATGCTGCCGCCGGTTTCGACCACTTGCTGAAACTGCGCGGCGACGGCCTGCGCTTCTTCGGGCGGCATCAGATCGAACGGCGTCTTGCCGAGTATCGCTTCGGGCGGGTAGCCCAGCAGTTGTGCACAATGCGGGCTGGCGTAGGTATAGCACCCGGTAGTATCGATCTCCCAAATCCAGTCCGACGTGGTTTCGACCAGATCGCGAAAACGCTGCTCGCTATCGACCAGTCTCTGCTGGGCATGCCGCTGTTCGCTGATGTCTTCAACCATGCTGATCGTGTAGCGCAGGCCGCCGCGGGGGGTGCGCACCGCAGCCGCGGTCAGCCGCGTCCAGACGGTATGGCCGTCCTTGTGCAGGTAGCGCTGGGTCAGGTTGAAGCCTTCGCTGTCGCCCTGCGCCAAGCGTCGCAACGCCTGGCGGCTGGCTGCGGCGTCATCGGGGTGGATCAAGCGGAACGCTTCCATGCGCTGCAATTCGTTCAGGTCGTATCCCAACATGCGCTCAAAAGACCGGTTGCAACGCAACGCCTTGCCCCGCGGGTCGTCGATTAAGATACTCAGCGGTGCGTTGTCGAAGATGCCGCGAAAGTAGGCCTCGCCTGCGGCGAGACGGCTGTTGCCCGCGCGCAGCAGTAAATAAAGTATGACGCCGGTAGTGCCGACGAACAACCAGTCCCTGACCGCATGCAGTGTGCCACCCGCCCCGAGTTCAGGGTGTAATCGCTGCAAAACGTAGTCGGAGGAAAGCAGAAACACGGCGCTGCACACCAGATAGACGAGGCTGATGTGCAGTGCATGGGTGATTGCCGGTTTGGTCATTTCGGTCTCGCAATCGGGGTAGCCATGGAGCGACGGACGGTCGACAAGCGGGGCGACGCGGGGTCAATCCGCGGCGATTCGCGCTGACCGAGGATTATCGGTCGAAAACCGCAGTGAAACCACCGCTCGAGTGGCATGCCCTGCCGGTCTCGGCCCGACAACCGCTGCGGATGTGGCATATACTTGGGAAACCGTCCGCGGCACGCCAGCTCGCCGGACAAGGATAAGCGCGTTTCGGTATGAACCGTTCGACACACACCCGACAGCGCCTGGCCGGTGTTTTTCTACTGGGCCTGTTGCTGCTGTTTTCCCCGGTCCTGACGCTATTTGACAAGGCCGTCGAATGGGCGGGCATTCCCATCAGTTACCTCTATCTGTTCGGCGTCTGGCTAATATTGATCGTATTGGCGGCCCTGACGGTTGAGCAGCGCAAGCGATAGCGCCGTGTACACCCTATGCTAACGACCAGCCTGATCGTCGTCTGCTCACTGCTGTACCTTGGACTGCTTTTTGCTATTGCTTACTGGGCGGACCGCCGCGCGGATCAAAACCGTTCGGTCATTTCCAGTGCCACGATATACGCCCTGTCACTGGCCGTGTACTGTACCGCCTGGACCTATTACGGCAGTGTCGGCCGAGCGGCGGTAACCGGTATCGGGTTTCTGCCTATCTACCTGGGCCCCACCTTGGTTGCGGCGCTCTGGGGGACGCTGTTGCTCAAAATGGTGCGCGTCAGCAAGAGTCAGCGCATCACCTCGATCGCCGATTTCGTTGCCTCGCGCTACGGCAAGAGCCACCTGCTGGGCGGCATCGTTACCGTTATCGCGGTATTGGGCGTCGTCCCCTACATCGCCCTGCAACTGAAGGCGATTTCCCGCAGTTTCACCATCCTGCTGGCCTACCCCGACGTCGCCATGCCGAACGCCGCCGACTCGCTGCCGTTGCTGCAGGACACGACCCTGTACGTAGCGCTGTTTCTGGCGGCCTTTACCATCGTGTTCGGTACGCGGCATCTGGATGCCAGCGAACGGCACGAAGGGATGGTCGCGGCCATCGCGTTCGAATCCATCGTCAAACTGGTCGCCTTTCTTGCCGTTGGCGTGTTTGCCACCTTTCATCTACACGATGGGTTCGCCGATCTGTTCGACAAAGCCGAAGCCGCCGGTATACTCAATCCCCTGATAATCGGCGGCATGCAGGGTTATGAGAACTGGTTCTCCTTTACGCTGCTTGCCGCGTTGGCAGTGATGATGTTGCCGCGCCAGTTTCAGGTGGCGGTGGTCGAAAACAGCGCGGAGCATCACCTGCGTCGCGCCGTGTGGCTGTTCCCGCTGTACCTGTTTCTGATTAATATCTTTGTGATCCCGATCGCGCTGGCCGGGCAACTGACCTTTTCCGGCGACAACGTCGATGCGGACACCTTCGTCCTGACGCTGCCGATGGCGTACCACCAGAGCAGCCTCACCTTGCTGGCCTTTCTGGGCGGCTTGTCCGCCGCGACGGGGATGGTCATCGTCGAGACCATCGCCTTGTCGACCATGATATGCAACGACCTGGTCATGCCCGGGCTTTTGCGTCGGTGGAAGCGTGCGCCGCTTGCCGTCAATTTGAGTCCGTTGCTGCTGCGCATTCGACGTGGCGCCATCATCGTGATCCTGCTGCTGGGCTTTCTGTACTTCAGATTCGCCGGTGAGGCCTATGCGCTGGTCAGCATCGGTCTGATCAGTTTTTCCGCGGTCGCCCAGTTCGCGCCGGCCATAATCATCGGTCTGTACTGGCACGGCGGGACGCGCACCGGTGCGTTCGCCGGCTTGCTGACCGGATGCGGGATTTGGATCTATACGCTGTTGCTGCCCTCGTTCGCCAAGTCGGGGTGGTTGCCGGTTGGGCTGCTCGAGAACGGTCCTTTCGGTATTGCGCTGCTGAAACCGCAGGCGCTGTTCGGGCTGGCGGGGTTGGATGAAATCACCCACTGCCTGTTCTGGAGCCTGACGCTCAATATCGGCGCCTACATCCTGTTTTCGTTGTGGCGCGCACCCGATGTACGTGAAGCCGCGCAAGCCACGCTGTTCGTCGATGTCCTGAAACACCAGCGCCCGCTCGGGGTGGGTCTTTGGCGCGGCACGGCCGAGGTCAATGAACTGCTCAAGCTCGCGGAGCGCTTCCTGGGCGCGGCGCGGGCGCGCGCCGCCTTCCTCAAGTTCGCGCGGCGCCGTGCCTTCGGCGAACTAAGTCAGCTGCCCGCCGATGCCGAAACGGTGCATTTTGCCGAGACGCTGCTGGCGGGAGCGATCGGGAGCGCGTCGGCCCGGGTCATGGTCGCCTCCGTGACCGCGGAAGAACTGCTGGGCATGGACGAAGTGCTTAATATTCTCGACGAGGCATCGCAGATCCGTGCCTACAGCCGCGAACTGGAGCAAAAATCGAATGAGTTGGAGGCGGCCACGCGCGAGCTGAAGGCGGCGAATGATCGGCTGAAGGAGCTGGACCGGGTGAAAGACGATTTCATGTCGTCGGTGACGCACGAGCTGCGAACCCCGCTGGCGTCGATCCGTGCGTTTTCCGAAATTCTGCACGATGACCCGGAGATAGCGCCGGAGGAGCGCCGGCGCTTCCTCGGCATAATCGTCGCCGAAACCAATCGTTTGACACGCCTGGTCAATCAGGTGTTGGACCTGGCCAAGATCGAATCCGGACGCGCTGATTGGAACGCCGAGGATGTCGATCTGCTCGAGATTATCGACCAGGCGGTTGCGGCGACGGAACGATTGTTCACCGAGCGGGGCACGACCGTTGAGCGTGACGTGCCCCGGACCGCCTGCGTGGTGACCGGTGACAAGGATCGACTCATGCAGGTTCTGGTCAATCTGCTGTCCAATGCAAACAAGTTCGTTGCGGACGGCGCGGGGAGGGTGCTGATATCCGTGCGTGAGCGGGAAGCGACCTACGAAGTCAGCGTGACCGACAACGGGTCCGGGATCGCGCTGGAAGACCAACCGAACATATTCGAGAAGTTTCATCAGGCCGGGAGCGGTACGAACAAGCCGATTGGTACCGGCCTGGGCCTGCCGATCAGCCGCAAGATCATCGAGCATCTCGGAGGTCGGATCTGGGTTGAAAGCGAGCCGGCGAAAGGTGCTACCTTTACCTTTGCGTTGCCGAAAAAACCATACGGCGTATTAAGCCGCGGAGAGGTTAATGTCGAAAAAGATTCTGATCGTGGATGACGAACCCAATATCGTGTTATCAGTTGAGTTCTTGATGAAACGCGAAGGCTATGAGGTAGTGACGGCGAACGACGGGCAGGCGGCGTTGGATATGCTTCCCGGCACCCGGCCCGACCTGATGATCCTGGACGTCATGATGCCACGGAAGAACGGTTTCGAGGTATGCAACGAAGTGCGGGCCAATCCGGACACGGCCGGCTTGCCGATCCTGATGCTGAGTGCCAAGGGGCGTGAGGCGGAAGTCAAGAAGGGATTGTCCCTCGGTGCCAACGCTTACATCACGAAACCCTTTTCGACCCACGACCTGGTCGCCAAGGTCAACGAATTGCTGCAAACCAAGGACTGACGGGAGAGATCGATATGATGCCGGCATCGCAGCGCACCCACGCGCCACGACCCACGAAAACCCTTGCCGAATTCCATTCTCCGCAAGCCGAGGCAGGAGTCGGCGAGATCCCGTTGCGGGAGTTGATCAATAGCGAGCCGTTGATTATCAAACCGGATCTTCCCTTGCGCGACGCGCTGTTCGAACTCAACCGCGACGACATTCAGGCCGGCGTCGTCGCCGAGCATCGCGACCGGCCTCTGGGCGTGGTTACCCTGCGCGATCTGGTTGACGCGATCACGCTCCACGGTGCGGACTTGAGCGAGCCGGTCTTTTGCTACATGACCGCCGCGCCGGTTTCCCTGCCGGTAGATGCGCCTGCGCATCGGGCCAAGGTTGCCTTGACCCGGGGACGGTTGAGCCATTTGGTACTGCTCGAAGCGGACGGGCGTTTGTTCAATCTTTTGTCGCATTCAGATCTCCCCGGCTTTCGCGAAGGGGGCGCGGAAGCACTGATTCAGAGCATTGAGCAGGCGGGAAACGTGGACAGCATGGCCAGGGCGGCGGAGGCCGTCCGGCAGCGCGGACGCGAGCTGTTCGTCAACGGCATGGGCGTCGAGGCCTTGTGCCAATGGATGTCGGGGTTGAACGATCTGCTCAGTATGCGGGTGATTGAATTGATTGCGGACGAGCACGACCTGCCGCCGGTCTCCTGGTGTTGGATGGTGTTCGGTTCGGAAGGTCGCTTGGAACAAACTTTCGCGACGGACCAGGACAATGGGTTGATCTTCCTCCCCGACAACGAAGAGGATACGCCGCACATCCGCGGCGCCCTGGTGTCCTTCGCCAAAGCCGTCAACAACGCGCTCGATCGGTGCGGCTTTGCGCTGTGCCACGGCGATATCATGGCCGGAAACCCCGCCTGGTGCCTGTCGGTCGCGGAATGGCGCGATCGGTTCCAGCGCTGGATGGCAACGCCGGATCCCAAGGCGTTGTTGAATTCGACCATCTTCTTCGACTTCCGGCCGCTCTACGGCCAGGACGAGCTGGTCGACGACCTGCACAACTGGCTGTTGCCGCAACCGCCCGAGCACCCGCGATTTCTGCGCGCGATGGCGGCCGAGGCGCTGACCTGTGCTCCGTCGTTGGGATGGTTCGGCAAGTTCAACTACGACGGTGGCAATCGCTATCCGCATACCATCGACATGAAGAAGCGCGGCACCCGGCCGTTCGTCGATGCGGCGCGTATCTGGGCCTTGAAGTACGGCGTGTGGACGACCAACACGGCCGAGCGTCTGCGCGCGGTTGCGCCCAAGATGCGGCGTTCCGCTGCCGACACCGCGGCGTCGGTCGAAGCATTCGAGCTGATCCAGCGTATCCGCATCCAACGGCAGCTCGCCGGTGGTGATTATGACGTGGTCAATCGGGTCAACCCGGCGCAACTTAACTCGACCCAGCGGCTGATGGTCAAGGAGGCCTTCAAGCAGGCGAAGGTGCTGCAGCTTCGGCTGCGCCAGGAATTCGAGCAATAACACCACCAAAGGTATTCGAACGCGGATCGGCCTGCGCGCAACGGGACCGTCGAGCCGTGTACTGCGGTCTCGCGGCCGTCGCCCTTTGGTCCACGGTGGCCGCCGCGTTCAAGCTGGCGTTAGTTGTTGCTGCATTCGCTGGCGAACGAACCTATTCTGCCATCGACCCTGGTCGGGCTGCCGCTTATCTTGTCGGGGCTGGGTTGCCGTAGGTACAGCGGAAGGCGCGACACAGGTCGACCGAAGCATAGCCGTGCCGCACACGGCTTGACGCTGTTCAGGTATCTGACTGAGCGAGTTCTCGTGCCAGCCAGGCCTTACCCAGGTGCAGTTCACGATCAATGGTTGCTTCCAAAATCCCCAGTACCGCGGCCATCTCCCGGTAGCTCAAGCCACCGAAAAAGCTGAGTTCGCTGATTTGTGCCTTGCGTTCGTCGAACTCGGTCAGGCGCTTGCGCGCTTCGTCCAAGTCCATGGTATCGGGTGCGCCGTGGTCACCGACGCGGCTTTCCGTCACGGTCACGCGACCGAGATCGCCGCCGCGCTACTGACTGCGCCAGCCTGCATGTTGCACCAGCCGATCGGGGACGGGCGCGAATGAACCGGCAGGGATGCGGCGCAAGTTCTGTGCGGGGCGCATTCTCGAAAGTACAGTTTGTCCCCCGTCCCCGATCCATCCGGGCCCTCGCTGGTCCAGGCACGCTGGGACTTGCCCTTCACTCAA
>CBDUNM010000035.1:0-36493 GCA_965368585.1 uncultured Chromatiales bacterium
CTGGGTGTTCGGCAGGCGCGCCCGTTCCACCAGCAGCAGCTGATCGCAGCCGACGCCAAAGCGCCGATCCGCGATCGCCCGGATCTGCGCTGTGGTCAGAGCGATAGTCTGGCGCACCGCATTGATTACCACGAAATCGTTGCCCAGGCCGTGCATCTTGGTGAATTCGACTTCCATGGCCCGAAGGTTACCGGGTCGGGTCGACCGGTAAAAGAGACAGTTCAGCGCGGGTGGGGACCGAGTCGCCACATCTGCATACCGAGCCAGATCAGGTACGCGCCGCCCAGGTATATCACCAGGGTGAACGCGTTGCCCAAGGACGCGGCAATGACCGACAGGCCGTAGACCGCTGACAGCAGGAAATCAGGTCGCCGACATCGTCACCAGTGCTCTGCTGGCGACCGTCGGGAATACGCCGGGTTCGGGCGCCGTGGACAGCAGCAAGATCGCCCCGGCCAGGCCGGGCGTGCTCGGCATGGTCACCGTGTGGTGGCTCCCGATCCGTCGTCGGGAGCCCGACGCGGACTTAACCCCCGCTCAGGCATTGGCCAACGGCTACGCACGCCACCCCTGCACCGCTAGATGCCGGTCGCTGACCATGCCGACCTGCAAGGTGCCGAGGCCGACCGCCCGCAGCTGTTCGGCCACTTCGCCGCAGGTATAGGCGGCAAACAGGGAATTGCGAAAATCCCGCCGCAGCACTTCGGGGGCGTCTGCCGCGTGGGCGGCGACCAGCGCGTCGACCGCCGCTGGCGCGGCGGGGCGGGCCAGGTCCATGACGAGAATGCCGGCGCCCGGTTTGGCGCACCGGGCGACCGTGCGCCAAAGGTCTAACGGATCGGCCATGTGGTGCAATAGGCTGTTGCTGAGGACGGCATCGTAACCGCCCGTATGCAAGACGGTATCGGGCAGGTGGCGGCAGGCCCACTGGACTCTGCCCGCCAGATCGGGCCGGTCCGCCAGCTTGGCGCGCGCCAGGCGCAGCATCGACTCGGCCCCATCGACTGCCGTCACCTGCGCCCCGCTGTAACGTGCCGCAAAGGCCAGCGCGATGTCACCGGGCCCGCAACCCAGATCCAGCGCGTGGCCGGCGAATGACTCCGGATGCAGTTGGGCGAAAAGCTCGACGAAGAGGGTATTGGGTTCGGAGAAATCCGCTTCGGCGTAGGCCCGCGCCTGCGCCTCGTCGGCCATCAGTTCTTCGGGTTCGGGAATACGCTTCATGGTAAGCGGTGCTCGCCACGGATCAGGTCGGTCAGTTTCTCGCGCTCCCGCACCAGACAGGTACGATCGCCGTCCACCATCACCTCGGCGGCGCGCGGGCGCGAGTTGTAGTTCGAGCTCATGGTGAAGCCGTAGGCACCGGCGGAACGCACCGCCAGCAGATCCCCGGCCGTCAAGGTGAGATTGCGCTCCTTGCCGAGAAAGTCGCCGGTCTCGCACACCGGGCCGACCACGTCGTAGATACCCGCGCGCCCTTCGGGATGCTCGTCGACGGTCAGGATTTGTTGGTACGCACCATACAGCGACGGGCGAATCAGATCGTTCATGGCGGTGTCGACGATGGCGAAATCGCGGTGCTCCGTCGCTTTCAGATACTCGACCCGGGTCAACAGGATACCGGCGTTGGCGGCAATGGCGCGGCCGGGTTCCAGCAGAATTTCGTGAGGCCTGTCGCCCAGCCGCTGGGCGACCGCCCGGGCATAGTCGCGGGGCTCCGGCGGTTGCTCGACATCGTAGCGCACCCCCAGTCCGCCGCCCAGGTCGAGGTGCTGAATCGCAATGCCTTCTTCGTCCAGGCTCGCGACCAGCTCGAGGACGCGGTCCAGCGCATCGAGAAACGGTGCCAAGGCGGTCAGTTGCGACCCGATGTGGCAGTCGACGCCGGTCACGTGCAGGTGGGGCAGGTCGCGTGCCCGCCGGTACATCGCCGGCGCCTCCGTGATGTCGATGCCGAACTTGTTCTCCTTCAATCCGGTTGAGATATAGGGATGGGTCCGAGCGTCCACGTCGGGGTTCACGCGCAGCGACACCGGCGCCTCGACACCGAGTGCCCCGGCCACCTGTTCGAGACGGTCCAGTTCGGGGATGGACTCGACGTTGAAACAGCGAATTCCGACTTGCAGCGCGCGGCGCATCTCATCGCCGCGCTTGCCGACACCGGAAAAAACCACCTTTTTCGGATCGCCGCCCGCGGCGAGCACGCGCTCGAGTTCCCCCACCGAGACGATGTCGAATCCCGATCCGAGCCGCGCCAGTACGTCCAGCACGCCGAGGTTCGAATTGGCCTTGACCGCGAAACAGACCAAGTGTGGCCGACCGGTGAAGGCTTCGTCGAAGGCGCGCCAATGCCGCTCCAGCGTGGCGCGCGAGTACACGTAACTGGGGGTGCCGAACTCCTCGGCGATACGCGACAAAGGGACGTCTTCGGCGCACAGCACGCCGTCGCGGTAGTTGAAGAAATCCACCCTTCAGCCCGCCGTTTCCTGGTCGGCCGGTACCGTTTCGTCGGGTAGGTACAGCGGTCCTTTGTTGCCGCAGCCGGACAGTGACAACAGGAGCAACGTGGCCGCCAGCAGCGCGGCCCGAGAAGCGTACTTCATGGCTTGGAATCTCGAGTATATGACTCGGGGCAGTATAAACCGGCGGACGCCGGCGTGCTCAGCCAGCGGAGCGCCAGGTTCCGTCGGATTGACGGCAGGCCGTGCCGGTGACCGTCTCGCGTCGCCCGTCGATCCACGCCTCGGTGGTGTACTCACGGCACGGTCCGTCGGCCGTCTGATAGGTACTGGTGGGGGTGACGCTGTAATCGTAGCCGGAATCTGGATTGTGCCAGCTGCTTTCCTGGTAGCTGCGGTTGTTCTCCAGCGCGGCGTTGGTGCGCTGCAGGTCACTGGCGTCCATTTGCTCGCCGATATAGCCCCCCAGGTAGGCGCCGAGCATGGTGCCGGCGATGGTCGCAGCGGTTCTGCCGGTACCGCCCCCGACCTGGCTGCCGAGTACGCCGCCCGCTACCGCGCCGATCACCCGGCCGGTGTCGCGGTGCGTGTAATCGCAGCCGCCGAGCGCGACCACGCACAACAAGCCCGTCAGTCCTTTACTCAATCGGTTCATGGCGAAGCACTCCTAAAACGATCATCCCGGATAACCGCGAACAGGTCGGATAATCACGGGAACAATACAACAATTCGACGCGACATACCGGCCACAAGTTCACAAATCCGGTTCCCTCTGGCCGTCCAGCCCGATTGCCCGGTTGAGCTGTCGCTCCAGGCGGCGTTTGAGTCGCAGCATGGCGGCGGTCGACCAGCTCGCGCCGGCATCAAGCCCCGCGGTCTGTACGCCGGTGATGTAGATCGGGTAGCGCTCATGGCTGTGCCGATGTTCCAGGACCCGGTCCGCCACCGTGCGGTAGAAGGCGTTGCCCAACACGAGTGAGTCGAATTCCTGCTCGCCGCAGATCAGCGTACACCCCGCTGTGGTATCCGCGCTGGGACCGGTGATGAGTTGAATCTCCAGATAACCGCGATCGGGTTTGCACGGCGGGCCGACCTGCTTGGTCTGCCAGCCGTGCACGCTGTGGGCGACGCGATGGAAGGTGGCGGTGACGTCCAGGTCGGCCTCGGAGTAGCCGTCGGAAAGCAGCAGGCGGCGAGCCAGCAGGCTGTCGTAAAAACGGCTTTGGTGTTCCAGAAAATTGGCCTCGCGGGCGCGCGGCAGGTGTTGCTCGAACAGCGCGCCGTCGTCGTCCAGCACCCACAGGTCGATACCCTGGGTCACGATGCGATAGAAGATCTGGATCTCACCGGGCCGGTTCAATTCCAACAGTACCGGCAACGGCGAGTCGGGCAGCGCGCGGGGATCCATGCGCACAGGCCTGAACCCGCGTGGCGCGTCGCCGAGTTGGTCGACCAGTTGGCCGGTATCGCCGATCTCCCGCCAGCTACAGGTCTCCTCACGCCATTCGAGCAGGTAGAGCTGGTCGTCCAGGCGCATGATGTAGCGGCAATCGGTGCCTTCCCGAGCGAAGCAGTCGCCGGCGGCCGCCGCCAGATCCACGACGCGGTTGGCCAGGGTCGCGGTCTGCGCGTTCGCCAGCCCGAGTGCATGCAGGGCCGTGACATTGCCCGGACCCGCCAGATCGAAATGGCGGCACACCGTGTCGAGCAGCGCGGGTATGCTCCCCTCGTGGTGGGTAACGAGAATCTCGCCCCAGGTGGTGACGTGCAGGTGGTCGATATATTTAAGAGGTTCTGGGTCTTTGTCGGAAAGGTCGCGGTCGACGTCGAGGAACAGGAGCGAGGTCACCAGTTGCGCCTGTTCGGAGAACGCCGCCAAGGACCCGGGCGTGATGTCTGCGTGCGGCAGTCGGCGCTGCAGGTGTTCGAGAATCTGCTGATGTACCGGCGCGCCCTGATGCGCGGGCGCTGGCACGAGCTGTAGCCGCGTCGAGCGGTCCGCGATGCGATTGACGTGCAGCCAGGTCAATAGCTCGACCAGTCCGGCCGTGGCCTTGGTCGGTGTGGAGCCGTAATCCGGGGCCTCGCGGTACAACAGCCAGCGGTGGCCGTCGACGGTCTTTTCCTTGACCAGCCATAAACTGGTCTCGGTCATATCGCGCGAGATACCGGGGTTGACGCGATCGATCTTGCCTGGTCTGCGCTCGCGCGTGGCGTAGAGCTTGCGCCCCAGCAGCTTTAATTCCGCGGCGTTGACGCCCTCTTCGGTGGCGTGTTTGCGGGTGAACTCGGTCAGCATGCGCAAGCCGCGCGACAGCTCCGCGACCATCGCGTTGCGCTCGTTCTGCACGCGGTCGAGCTTCCAGTGCTCGCGGCTGTCCATGACCTCCAGTTGCGCGGCATTCCAGTGCCAGCTCTTTGCCAGCGTCAGCACCGCCTTGCGCCGCCAGTCGGGTGTTTCCACCGGGCGGGTCAGGAACTGGCCGGACTTGGCGTAGAACGCGCGGCGGGCTAGTTCGAGCCGCTGCCCTTCGCCCCGCACCGACAGGTGCTCGGTGATGCGCGCGAAGATCAGCCGATACGGGTCCAGCATGTCCGGGTCCAGATGGCGGTCCTCGTACACCGCGCGCTTGATGCGTTGGCTGACCCAGTTGATATTCGGGTACTCGGTCGAGTAGGCCTCGAACAGCATCAATTTCAGCAAGGCCTTGTACGGCGAGCCGATGCTTTTGTGGAGCTGCCAGTGCGCCCCGCCGTAAAACTCGTGCGGCGGCACCGTATCCAGGCCGCCGAAATCCAGCCACGCGCTGCGCGGCACGAAACGGCGTCTGAACAACCGCTCCGTGTAAGCCTCGTAGTTGTCGCAATCCGGCGGCACCAGCCACCACAGCGGCGGTAGACCGGCGATCAGCAGGCCCGTGCGATAGAACTCCTCCAGCAGCAGATGCGGTCCAAGTTCACCGCTGCTTTCGTCCGACAGGGGTAACATTTGGCCGGTGCGAAACGCCTCGGCCCGCATCGGAAATATATGGACCTCCAGCCCCAGTACCGCCCCCCAGGCTTCTATGATCGCAATTTTTCGCAGCAGCGCCGCCATGCGCTCGGGGCCGAGCTTGGCGCGGTAGCACAACCAGAAATCGAGATCGCTCTTGTTGTCCTGGCCGAGGCTGCCGGAGCTGCCCATCAGGTACAGGGCGTCGATTTCCGGATGCTTTATCGTGGTGTCTTTGTGCAAGGTGAAGCTGCGCGCGTGGGCGCGCGCCAACAGCACCTCGTTGCGGGTCGGCTGGTAGCCCGCGATGCCGGCGGGGGTTGCAGTGTCGACGAAACCGGGCAGCAACGGGTGGTTGACGTGAAAGATCAGCGGCAGCACCTCAAGAAATGCGCGCTGCTCGTGTTGTAGTGAGTCGTTGATTCGATCGAGGCGCCGGTCGCGTAACCAGAGGAAACGCGACCGGATCCTTTCTATGGATTTGCGTCCGATACTTTGCGATGCGGCGGCGGCACGACCGGACATAAACCGTTCACGTCCTCACGCGCTGCTGGCGTGCGCGGCGTCGCGTACTGCCGCGGCGGCGCGCGCCAGCAGGGTGCGGCTGTCATCGCCGCGGTGCCAGCCCGTCACGCCCATTACCACGCGCGGCACGATATCGGCGAACTCATCGTCCAGCTTGACCGGGTCGTCGGCCGCGGTCAGATTGGCGCCCACTTCCTTGGCCTTGCCTTCTTCGGTTTCGGGCAGGATGACAATGAACTCCGTCTCGTCCCAGCGAGCCACCAGATCGGCCCAGCGCAGCCGGTCGCGAAGATGGTGCGCCACGGCCAGAGCTACGGCATTCTTCGCCTGCGGCTGATCGCAGCCGACGCTGATGTGGATCAGGCTCAACGGGTTGTCGTAACGGCGACTGCGCGATACGTGCAGTTCCAGCTGCTGCTTGAGGGCGCGCCGGTTGGGCAGACCGGTCAGTTCATCGGTCATGCGCAGGTTCTCCACCATCTCGTGCAAGCGGCGGTTGTCTTCCTCGAGTTCTCTTTCGCGGGTGACGTCGGTAAAGCAATGGAGGCGTATCGACGGCCTGGCTTGATCGGCGCATACGGTGCAACGCAACCAGCGTTTGGGGGCGCCGGGTCCGTTGAGATGGATGAACTCCTCCTCCTCGAACAGCACACGGTGGGTCGGCGAGGGCAGGGTGTCGCGCGTATGACCCAAGAGTTGGTTGGCGGGCAGGCCGACGACGGCTTCCAAGGCGCGGTTGGCCCAGGTGATGCGGCCGTCTGCGCCCACGGCCAGCATGGGGGCGGCCGCCTGCGCCAACCAGTCACGGTACTGGGAATCGGGAATCTGTTCAGTCATGGGTAGCCTCCGGGTCGTTTTATAGTGCTAGGGGTGTCGAATGTAACGGCGTAACCGGTATGGACTTGAATGGCGCTCGCAGGCCTCTGGGTGTTTTGAAGCGCCGCATAGACGTTGCCGAACCGATTGTCGCGATACCAAAAATTTGGATAATAAACAAAATCTAACGTTTTTTTACAAACGCCTGCGGCGGCTGGCGCAAGCGGTTGCGCCCGGACGCGTTGCTGCGCCCCGCGGCGGCGGTTTGCAGGTTTGGTTCGACCGGCAGGCGATATTGCGACTAAGCTAAGCCTGCATGGGCGTGCTCACCAGAAAAACCCGGGCAGATTCGATCACCGGCCGGCGGCTGTTGCCGAGCGACGCGTTGTGGCAGTACGCGCCCAGCCGCGGGGCCGACGGTCGCCCGGTCAGCGATTTCATGATGCTGGTGCCCGGGTTCCGGCGCGCGCCGGCCCGCACCCGGACGCTCTACACCGAGCAGCTACAGCGGGTATTCAACGACTTCGAGAAGCAGATCGTGTTCGCCGATCTCAACCTTCGGCTCGGGGTCCTGTGGGTGACGGTGCATCCTCAACCGGGGCTGTGCCGCGAGATTGCGGAGGCCATCCAGCTGCGCTTGCCCGGCACCAAGCTGGTGGGCAACCACCTGACGGTGTCGCGCTCCCGCGCGAGCGCGCTGGTTCGTGGGGTGCGGCGCTTGCTGGGCCGATCGTGACTGGCGGCTACTCGTCGTATTCTTCGGCGCGGCGCGCGTCGGCACGCACCCGATCGGCCGGGTAGCGCTTCTCGTTGATCGCGACCTTGTGCTCGACCGCGGTGATGAGGTCGATGCCCAGGCGCTCACTGAGGCGGATCAGGTAGATCAGAATATCCGCCAGTTCGAGCGCCACCGCCTCCCTTTTATCAGACGATAGCTCCTCGCTCTGCTGCTCGCTGAGCCACTGGAAATGTTCGAGCAGCTCGCCCGCCTCGCCCGCCAGGGCCATGGCGAGGTTCTTCGGCGAGTGGAACTGTTCCCAGTCGCGGTCGCGGGCAAAGGCCAGCAGGCGTGCATTCAAGTTGTCGAGCGAATCAGTGCTCATCGATAGCATCCCTCCTTACCCGTCATAGTTTACAAACAAAAGAACAAGGAAAGGTCGGGTTGTGCGCGGGGTTGGATCGGCACCCCGACCGTGACGCAGATAACACCGGGCAGCATTGGCCGCGTACAGAGCGGCTGGCCTATAATGGCGGGTCGATCCGGCGCCGGGTCCGGTAGCGCGGCGGCAAACGCAACGGTTGGGTACGGAAAGTAATGACGGTAAGACGCGGATTTTTATTCACTTTACCGGCGCTGGCGGCGCTGGCGGGCGTGCTGCCGCACGATCTTTATGCCGGCGAAGGCGTGCCTTACATCAACCGGTTGCGGGAAAAAGTCGGGTTGGAGTCGCTGCGGCTGGACCAGAAACTGGGCAAGGCGGCCGAGCGTCACGCGAATTATCTGGATATCAACCGCCCCGCGGGCAGCGTCAATCGCGCGATATCCGCGCACGCCGAATCGCCCTATTTGCTGGGCTACAGCGGGACCGAACCCGCGGACCGTGCGGTTGCGGCCGGCTACAAACACAAGGGCGTGCGCGAAAACGTGAGCGCGGGCTATCAGGACGCGAAGGCCGCGGTGGATGGGTTGATGGGTGCGATCTACCATCGCCTGGTGTTCCTGGATCCGAGTCTGACTGAAGCGGGCGAAGGCGTAAAAGGGACGACCCACGTGTTCGTCCTGGGGCGGGAAGATCTGACCTATATATGCGCTGACCCGCCCGCGGAGGCCCTGGCGACCTCTCCGGTGGACTGTCTGGGCACCCGTATCAATCGCCATTATTACGACGAACTGTGCGCCAATCTACCGAGTGAAGCGCGCTACGTTCCACCTTTTACCAGCGGTTGTCCCGGTGGCCCGAAATTGGACCGGGCTTTCATGAATCAGGTGTGCGCGCGCCTGCCCGAGGCGGCGCTGCTCAAGGGTAGCGGTCGCTACTATCAGCTGTGCGGCGATCAGCGCCGTATCAAAGCGGCCTGGTTCGATGCGTTTTGTGCCAACTTGCCCGAGGGCGCGGCTTACCCCCAGAGCGGCGCGTACTACAAACTGTGCGACAACAATGTCACGGTCCAGGCGGAGTGGCTGCAACACCATTGTGCGAACATCCCGGAGGAGGGCCGGTACACCGACTCGGGCCAATATCGAAAAATCTGCATCAAACCCCATCAGATTCGCGTGGAGTATCTGCGCGAACTGGACGAAAAACGGTGGTCGACCGGGCCGGAACTGGTGCTGTGGCCCGCCGACGGCATGTCCGGGATATCCCCCGCGTTCTTTGAAGAAGATCCGGATCCGCTGCCGGACTACGGCGTATCGGGTTATCCGTTGTCAATCCAAGTCGATCCGTCGCTCTACCGGCAGGTGGTGGTGGAAAGCTTCGATTTGTATCTCGCCCAGGGCGATCAGGAGGACTGGATCAAGGTGGCTCCGACCCGCCAGCTCGATGCGCGCAGCGATCCGCAAAAGCTACTCAATCAACATACCTTTGCCTTGTTTCCGATCCGGCGCCTGGAGTGGAACAGCGAGTATGTGGCGGTGGCCAATCTGGTGCTCGATGGCAAACCGAAGCGCGTCGAATGGGGGTTTCGTACCCAGGCGTTGGAAGTGCCGATACTCGAACTCCAGGGTGACCAGGCTATATTTCAGGTCGTGCCCGGTGAGGAATACGCCGTGTATGTCGCGCCGCGCCCGGGCGAGTCCAAGACGGTGACCCAGATTAAGACCGAGCGGCACCCGCTGTCGGAAATCGACGTCAAGGTGATCGACCCGAATACCATCCTGATGAAGGCGACCCCCGCCAGCTGCGACCGTATCATCCTGACCTTCGATCACGGCCGCAAAGCGGAGCTGCGGCCGGCCGATTCATGTACCGGCGGATGGTAGTCGTCCGGCCCCTTGCGGCGCGGCTCAATCCGACAGCCGGGCGCGGGCGCGGGCAATGGCCGCCTTGACCTGCTCCGGGGCGGTACCGCCGATGTGGTTGCGGGCCGCGACCGAGCCGTCCAGGGTCAGCACATCGAACACGTCCTGGTCAATATCCGGTGAAAACTGCTGCAATACCGCCAGCGATAAATCACCGAGGTCGCATTCCTTGCCAACGCAATAGTGCACCGTTTTACCGACCACCGCGTGTGCGTCGCGAAACGGCATGCCTTTGCGCACCAGGTAGTCGGCGAGGTCGGTGGCCGTGGCGAAGCCCTTCAGCGTCGCCTGCCGCATAGTGGGACGGTTGCAGTGAATCGCCGGAATCATGTCCGCGAAGACCTTGAGGCAGCCTTTCAGGTTGTCGACCGTATCGAACAGCGGTTCCTTGTCTTCCTGGTTGTCCTTGTTGTAGGCGAGCGGCTGCGCTTTCATCAGGGTCAGCAAGCCCATCAGATGACCGAATATGCGCCCCGCCTTGCCCCGCACCAGTTCAGGAACGTCCGGGTTTTTCTTCTGCGGCATCATCGACGAGCCGGTGCAGAAACTGTCCGACAGTACGATGAATCCGAACTGCGCCGACGACCAGATGATCAACTCCTCGCTCATGCGCGACAGGTGCATCATCATGATGCTGGCAGCGGCGGCGAACTCAATGGCGAAATCACGATCGCTCACGGCGTCCAGCGAGTTTTCCGCGGGGCGGTCGAAGCCCAGCAGCCGCGCCGTGAGATCGCGATCGATCGGGAAGGTGGTCCCGGCCAGCGCCGCCGCGCCCAGCGGCATCACGTTCATGCGCTCGGCGCAATCGCGCAGCCGCCCGTGGTCGCGGTCAAGCATCTCGAACCACGCCATCATGTGGTGGCCGAAGGTGACCGGTTGCGCGGTCTGCAGGTGGGTGAAGCCGGGCAGAATCGTGTCGAATTCCTGGTCGGCCATGTCGATCAATGCAACCTGCAAACGCCGCAGCTCGGACACAATCGCGGTTATCTCGTCCCGCAGCCAGAGCCGTATGTCGGTGGCGACCTGGTCGTTGCGTGACCGTCCGGTGTGCAGTTTTTTCCCCGCCTCGCCGATATCTTCCGTTAACGTCGCTTCGACATTCATATGGACGTCTTCGAGCTCGACCGACCAGCCGAATTCGCCGGCCTCGATGCGTTGCTTGATCCGTTCGAGGCCGGCGCTGATCAGATCGCGCTCCGCTTCGGTCAGTATCCCCTGTCGCGCCAACATGGTGGCATGCGCGAGGGATCCCGCGATATCGTAAGGCGCCAGGCGTTGATCGAAATCCACCGAAGCGGTAAAGGCCTCGACGAAGGCATCGGTGGGTTCGGTGAAACGACCGGCCCAAAGCTTTTTGTCCGACATGGTTATCCTGTTAGGGTGGGCAGCGTGAAATTCGCGCCATTATATCCAGACTGCCGACGGCGCCACGTATTATCTCGATCATGAAGCAGCACAGCCCCGGTTTTCTGCCGAATTTCTGTGCCATCCCGATGGTCTTCGCGGTGGTGGTGACGGCCGAGCTGCTCGCCATGGTCCTGACGGTCGTGAGCGCGTCCTGGCCCGAGCGTTTTTGGGAAGGGCTTGGATTGCATTCGTTGTATGTACAGTGGGTCGCCCTGAGTTCGACGGGGCTGCTTTGTCTGTTAGGCCCGTGGCTGCGCCGCCTGGGGCACGCCTGGGGAGGGTTGCTGGCGTGGCTGCTGATCCTTATGGTGACGGCGCTGGTGTCGATACTCGCGGTACGTTACTCGGGTGCGCATGCGGAGGCCGGCGCGGGTTTATGGTTTATGCTCAAGAGCCTAATAGTGTCGGCCATCGTCGGTGCCCTGGTGTTGCGCTACCTCTACGAACAGTTCAGAGAGCGGCAACGTGAACTGGCGGTGGCCAATTCCAGGCTCGATGCGCTGCAGGCACGCATCCGGCCGCATTTCTTGTTCAACAGCATGAACACCATCGCCGGGCTGACGCGCACCGATCCGGCGCTGGCCGAAGAAGTCGTGCAGGATCTCTCGGACCTGTTTCGGGCCAGTTTATCCGATCCGGCGCGTGCGGTGACCCTGCAGGATGAGTTCGATCTGGCACGCGCGTATCTGCAGATCGAGGGTCAGCGGCTGGGTAAGCGGCTGCGGGTCGACTGGGATATCGAGGCGGTGCCGATGGACGCCAGGGTGCCGCCGCTGTTGCTGCAGCCATTGCTGGAAAACGCGGTGTACCATGGTGTGGAGCCCAGCGCCGACGGCGGCCACATCCTGGTAACCGGGCGTTTTCGCCGCAATCTGGTCAATCTGAGCGTGCGTAACAGCCAACCCGCCGCAGGCCGGAGTGAGCGCGAGGGCAATCGTATGGCGATGCAAAACCTGCGCGACCGGCTCGCGCTCGCGTTCGGTGACGACTCGGGTCTGGCGGTCAGCGCGGTGGACGGCGACTATCAGGTACGGCTGCACTTCCCCTATCGCGGCGGTGCGGCGTGAAAGTCCTGATCGTCGACGACGAGGCGCCGGCGCGCGACCGCCTGGCCGCGCTGTTGGCCGAGCTGGGGTTGGAATACACTGTGACGGGGCAGGCCGGCAACGGCCTCGAGGCGCTGCGGCTGTGCGCCGACAAGCAGGTTGACCTGGTGCTAATGGACATCGACATGCCGGTCATGGACGGGTTGACGGCGGCGCGCCGGCTGGCCGAGTCTGATACCCCGCCGGCGGTGATCTTCACCACCGCGTACGAGGAACACGCCCTGGCGGCATTCGACGCCAACGCCGTCGATTATCTGCTGAAACCGGTCAGGTCGTCGCGTTTGTCGGCGGCGCTGCGGCGCGCCGTGCGGCCGACGCGCGCGCAGCTGGAAGCGGTCGCGGCCGCCGATCAGGACGTGCAGCCATACGTCAATGCCACCTACCGCGGCGGGGTGGAGCGTATCGCCGTGTCCGCGATCATTTATCTGCATGCCGCCAGTAAGTACGTCGAAGTGTGCCACACGGCCGGGGAAGCCTTGATCGAGGAGTCCCTGAAATCACTGGGCGAGCGCTGCGGCGACAGTTTTTTGCGCATCCACCGCAACGCCCTGATCAACCCGGCCTACCTGACCGGCCTGGAGAAGTCCGAGGATGGTCGTTTTCAAGCGGTGTTGACCGGTGTCGAGCGACGTTTCGAGGTCAGCCGACGGCATCTGGCCAGTGTACGGCGCCGTCTGAAAGGAATCTGATTCACCACGTGAATTCGGCGGAGGAAATGGTATGGTGGAGGACTCGCGAGTTACCGTTTCGTTCAATTAGCCTCGGATTAGCAATGCTCAGGTATTTCGCCGGGATCACCTTGGTACAGTTGGCGACCGCCATCGTGGTGCTGTTCGTCGTCAAAGACGTCGCCGAGTTGCAACAGTGGTTGCCGGCGCTGGTTGCCCTGGCGGCAATCGGCCTGGTGGCCGCGTTCTGGTTCGCGTCGCTGGCCGCCCACCTGCGCCGCGAGGAGATGCACCGCCTGCGCGCCAGCTTCGCCAAAGAACGCGAGAATCTGCGGGTCAAGGCCGAGCGGGACAAGACCCGCGTGGTGCGCCAAAGTCACAAGACCATTGTCAGCGAAACGCGCAAGGTCGCGGCCAAGGCCAATCTGAAGGTGGGCGCGGCGCTCGCCGGCGCGGCCGGCATCGGGCTGCTGATGATGATGGCGAACTTTGTCACCTTCGGCTTGCTGCTGGTGACCGGCGCGGGCGGCGCGCTCGGCGGTTATCTGCTCAAGCGCAAGTGGGCGGGCCACGGGCTGCTACCGGGCTCGCGCAACAGCGAAAAAGAGATCAACAAGCTCGAAACCGAGTCGAGTCGCCTGGTCGGCAAGCAGTAAGGCGACCGATTCGAAGTTTCGCCGTACGCCTCACTGCGCGAATTCCAACTGCTGGAATGCCTGATGGGCGTTGCGCCCGGCGAGTTGATCGGCCGTCTCCAGGTGCATGAACTCGGACTGGTCGACCTGACTGATGTCCTCCAGTGAGCCGCCGTCGTCGATAAAGGCCGCGACGCGCTGGTGCAGCGCCTTGAGATAAGCGCCGGTCTGCGCGTCGGCCTGGTCCGGTGCGGCGGGGCCACCGTGCCCGGGCACAATGGTCTGCGCCGGCAGTGCTCGCAGCTTGGCGTAGGCATCCAGCCAGCCGATCAGGTTGGATTGCGGCCCCACGCCCAGCATGCGCTCCAGGTAGACGATGTCGCCGCTGAACAGGACCTCTTGCCGCGGCAGCCACACGATGCTGTCGCCCGGGGTGTGCGCCGCGCCGAAGTGGCGCAGCTGGAGCGACACCCCGCCGATCTGCAGTTCGGCGCTCTGGTCAAAGGTCTCGTCGGCGTAGGCGGGTTCCGTACCGACGGTGCCCGTTTCACCCACCAGGTTGTTCAGCGCGTCGATCTGATCGCGGCCGCGCCTTTTCTGGTCGTCGACGGCGGTGGCCGCCGCGATGACGCGCGCGCCCTTTGCCTGCCAGTAGCCGTTTCCCAGCCAGCGGTGGTCCTGTCCACCGGTATTGACGACCAGGATCACGGGTTTGTCGGAGATCGAACGAATGGCGCGCTCGATCTGCGCCGCACCCTTCCAGGTGCCCCCCGGGTCTACCAGGACCAGGCCCTCGGCGGTGTCGATGACGCCGAAGGTGGCATTGTTCGCCAGGTTATCCGGCGAACGCTGCGCCTTCTCGCCGACCAGCGCCCAGATGCCTTCGGCGACCGACTGCACGTGCAACGGGTATTCGCCGGCCAGTAGCGGAGCGGCGGCGAGAAACAGCAGGATCATGCGGACTATTCGATGCATCACAGCTTTTTACCCTCGAAACGAAACCTGAGTGGGTTAACATCCGACCTCGAACCATACACCGATAACGACGACCGAGGTCCGGTTTGGTGATACCGCATGACCCGGTCCTCCCCATTTTTACCCAGGAGCTTCGCTATGACCATCGACAGCCAGGCGTTCGGCGGGTTTTCCTACACCCGGATGCGGCGGATGCGGCGCGACGATTTTTCCCGCCGGCTGATGCGCGAGACCACCTTGACGCCGGATGATCTGATCTATCCGGCGTTCGTGCTCGAGGGCGAGGGCCAGCGCGAACCGGTCGCGTCCATGCCGGGCGTGGAGCGCATGAGCATCGATCTGCTGGTCGAGGAGGCGCGGCAGGTGGCGGGTCTGGGCGTGCCGGCGATGGCGCTGTTTCCGGTCACGCCAGCATCGGCCAAGAGCGAAGACGCCGCGGAGGCCTACAATCCGGACGGCTTGGCGCAACGCGCGGTCAAGGCGCTCAAGGACGCGGTACCGGAACTGGGGGTGATCACCGACGTGGCGCTGGACCCCTTCACGACGCATGGGCAGGACGGCCTGATCGATGCGAGCGGCTATGTACTCAACGACGAAACAGTAGACGTGCTGGTCAAGCAGGCCCTGTCGCACGCCGCGGCGGGTGCCGACGTGGTGGCGCCGTCCGACATGATGGACGGGCGAATCGGCGAGATTCGCGCCTCACTGGAGGAGCACGGACGGATTCACACCCGCATCCTGGCGTACTCTGCCAAATACGCTTCGAGTTACTACGGACCCTTTCGCGACGCTGTCGGTTCGGCGGCCAACCTGGGCAAGGGGAACAAGTTCACCTACCAGCAGGACCCGGCGAATTCGAACGAGGCGTTGCGCGAAGTGGCGCTCGACCTCGACGAAGGCGCCGACATGGTGATGGTCAAACCGGGAATGCCGTACCTGGATATCGTCCGCCGGGTGAAGGATCAGTTCGGCGTGCCGACCTTTGTTTATCAGGTCAGCGGGGAATACGCCATGCACATGGCCGCTGCACAGAACGGCTGGTTGGATGAAAAGGCCGTGGTCATGGAGTCCCTGGTTTGCATCAAACGCGCCGGCGCGGACGGCGTACTGACCTACTTTGCCAAGCGCGCGGCGCAATGGCTGAACGATTGATTGCTTACGCTGACTCACATGACTGATTTATACGCCGTCATCGGCAACCCGATCGAACACAGTAAATCGCCGCAGATTCACGCGGCCTTCGCCGCGCAGACCGGGCAGGATATGCAATACCGGCGCTTACTCGGCGATATCGAGGATTTCGAGGGCGAGGTCAAAGATTTCTTCAACGCCGGCGCACGCGGCCTGAATGTCACGGTGCCGTTCAAGAAGCGGGCCTTCCGCCTGGTAGATGAACTCAGCCCGCGCGCCGAGTCGGCCGAAGCGGTCAACACCGTGATCGCCTTGGGCAACTCATGCCTGCGCGGCGACAACACCGACGGCGTGGGGCTGGTGACCGATCTGGGCTGCAATCACCGCTTCGCCCTGGCGGGCGCCCGCATTCTGCTGGCCGGTGCCGGGGGTGCGGCGCGCGGCGTGGTGCGGCCGCTGCTCGAGAGCCGCCCGCAACAACTGGTCGTCGCCAATCGCGCCCCCAAGAAGGCGCTCGCGCTGGCCGCCAAGATGGCGCAGTACGGGCCGGTGACGGGGTGCGGGCTGGACGAACTGACCGGGCGGTCGTTCGATCTGGTCATCAACGCCACGGCCGCCGGGCTTACCGGCGAGGTGCCGTTGCTGCCGGACGATTGTCTCGCGCCGGGCGGCTGGACCTACGACATGATGTACGGCAGCGCCCCCACTGCCTTCGTCCAATGGGGCCAGGCCAGGGGCGCGGCCAAGGCGCTCGACGGCCTCGGCATGCTGGTGGAGCAGGCCGCGGAATCGTTCTATCTGTGGCGCGGGGTGCGGCCCGATACGCAGGGCGTCATCGCCGCGCTGCGCTGACCGCGGTGCGCGCGAGCGGACCCGCAAACCGGCCGAAAGTTTGTTTCCAGCAGGTCGAAAAGGTCTCTTCTCCCAGCCGGGAGAGGGTCGGGGTGAGGGGGGCAAACCGGCTAAAGATCTGATTTTCTACTCCCAATCCTACCCGCCTCCCACGTTTCCGGACCGGCATTACTGATGCGGAACGTGGCGGGGCGCGCCTACCAACGCATGCCCTCGTTCACGCACGGCCGTGATGCGTGACGAGCGGCTTGGTGCGCGGCGTGTTCTTCCCGGCTGAGCATGCCGTCACCATCCGTGTCGATCGCTTCGAAGGGCGGTGCGCCGGCCGCTCTGCGCATCGGGTAACCCTGCTTGGCCCGATATGCCTGGCGTGCCGCGCGTACCTCGTGGAATTCGTCCGCACTCAATCGGCCGTCGCCGTCCCGGTCGAAGGCCTCGAACGGGATCGGACCACGTTGCAGATAGGCGCCCTCGTCGCCCTCGGGTGCTTCGGTGCTGGCGACGGCGAACCCGCCGGTCAGCGCCGCCGCGATCAGCCCAATCAATAAGTGGCGTTTGTTTGATTTTATGGCGTCAACTCCAGAGCGCTCACCATTCTTGCGTCTGCGCGGAGACGAGCGCTGTGCGTGTACGAAAAACGTCCCGTGCTCGATTGACTACAGATTACCGCCGCGCGGCTGAAATACCGCTGAACGCTTGCCTCACACCCTGGCGCGGGCCGCTGGTTCACTCGCGCTCCCAGCACACCGAGGCGATGACGCGCAACCCGCCCAGGTGGGGCGAGCGGTCGAAGCTGATCTCACCGTCGTAGACCTTGACGATGTCGCTCACGATGGCCAGGCCGAGCCCGTATCCTTCGGCTTGTTCGTCGATACGGATGCCGCGATTCGAGATGCGGGGCAGGTCGTCGCCGGATACGCCCGGTCCGTCGTCTTCGACCGTGATGGTGAACACCCCCGATGCCTGCGCGAACGTTAGTCGCACTTCGGACCGCGCCCACTTGCAGGCGTTGTCCATCAGGTTGCCGAGCAGTTCCAGCATGTCTTCCCGGTCCAGCGGCAGTGAGGCCGCGGGTACGCCGTCGGCGGACAGCTGCAGATCGCGGTCGCGATGCAGGTGTTCGAGCGAGCTGAGCAGCGCCGGAACGTCGTCCGCGGCATCGAACTGCCTGCCCGGCATGCCGCCGCCGGCGATGCGGGCGCGTCTGAGCTCGCGGTCGGTCAGTTGGCGGATTCGCGTGACCTGGTTCAATGCAAGCGTCCGGTCGGGCTGGGCGGAGCGCTCCAGCTCGCTGGTGATCAGGCTCAAGGGCGTCTTGAGCGCGTGGGCGAGGTTGCCGACTGCGTTGCGCGAGCGTTCCAGGCGCTGTTCGAGGCGTCCAAGCAGACGGTTGAACTCGCGCACCAGCGGGCGGACCTCGGTGGGAACGGTTTCGCTCAGGGTCCGTTGCTCGCCGCTGCCAATGCGTTGGACTTCGGTACGAAGTGCGTCGAGTTGGCGCAACGCCAGGCGCACCACCCGCCTTTGGGCGAGTAACAACAGCAGCAGAATCACCAGAAATGCCGCGGCGCTGATCAGCTGGTAGCGGCGGATCTCCCGTCCCAGGGGGGTGATGTCTTCGGCCACCGCGATGGTCAGCTGCTGGTCATCGCGCTGGTAGCCCGCGACGTGCAGCAGCAGGTGCTGCTGATCGGGGCCGATGATGCGGCTCTGGCGCGTTTCGCCCGGCCGTAACGGCTCCACGGGCAGGATTTCGTCCCACAGCGAGCGCGACCGTACCGGTTCTTCCCCCAATCCGAGCACGACGAAGTATTGCCCCGACAGCGGTTGCGAGTAGACCGGCGACAGGCGCCGCTCGCGGAGGTGCAGGCCGCTGCCGTCGCGGGCCGGGCGCAGTGCCGCGAGCAGGGCTTCAGCGTCGGCCTGCAAGCGGGTGTATACGTAGGCCTGGTTAAGCTGGCGCACGGCAACGGTGCCGCCGCCCAGCAGCAGGGCAAACACGGCGAGCACGCTCAGCGCGATGCCGAGCAGCAAGCGCCGTTCAATGGAATTCACGAAGTCAGGTCTCGAAACACGTAGCCCTGGCCGCGCCGCGTTTCGATGCGTTCCTTACCGATCTTCTGGCGCAGCCGCTTGACGTAGACCTCGATCAAGTTGCTGTCACGGTCGAAGTCCTGGTCGTACACATGCTCGGTGAGCCGCGTTTTGGACAAGATGCGTTCGGCATTGGCCATGAAATAGCGCAGCAGCCGAAACTCGGTGCCGGTGAGGTCGACGGTACTGTCGTCCGGCAGGCGCACGACCTGACGGCCCTCGTCCAAAACCAGGCCCGCGGCATGCAGTTCGGGCTCCGGGCGGCCTTCGCTGCGGCGCATCACGGCCTGGATGCGGGCGAGCAGTTCCTCGAAATGAAACGGCTTGCCGAGATAGTCGTCGGCGCCTGCCTTGAGCCCATCGACCCGTTCGTGCCAGGCGTCGCGGGCGGTCAGGACCACCACCGGCGTGGGGTTCCCCTCCGCGCGCCAGTTCGCCAGCACCTCCAAACCCGGCCGGCCGGGCAGGCCCAGATCCAGTATCACCGCGTCGTACGGCTCCTCGCGGCCCATGAATTCCGCGTCGACGCCGTTGTCCGCGGCATCCACGGCGTACCCGGCCGCCGTGAGATCCTTCACCAGTCCGGCCGCCAGGTCTTTGTCATCCTCGACGAGAAGCACGCGCATGGTCGCCGCTCACTGGCCTCTGCGCCGGGAGCGCATGCGGTTGCCGGTCTTGGCGTCGTAGTAATCCTTGCGAACGCGGCCCTTCTTGTCCAGCGATTCGACCTCGTACACGTAACCGTCCTGCTTGCGCTCCAGCTCCACGTCCAGGACGCGCTCGCCGCCTCGGCGTGGTGACCGCTTCAACACCTCCTGCAACGGCAGGATCTCGCCGGAGCGCCGCAGCCGCATCGCGTCACTATGGTCGTCGTCCGCGGCCGCCGGATTGGCGGCCGACACGACCAGTGCGGCCAGCACCGCTCCGGCGATGGTTCTCAATCTCAAAGGGTACGAATTGCGTCGCATGGCGTCGGTGTCACAGTTCTCTTGCTTTCCTACCTGTAATCATAGCGCGAACGAGGTTTTCGCCGTGCAGCCAGCTGGACACCAGGACCGCGCCGACGTGGATGGCGACCAGCGTCAGGGTGAAATTGGCCAAGACTTCGTGGCCTTCCTCGTAAAATTCCTTCCAATCATGGCTCGCCGGGACCAACCCGGTGAGCGGCCCCGTCGCCGATTCGGCGGCTTCCACCGCCAGACCCGACAACACCGTCAGCACGAGCATGATCAGCAATAGCACGATCATGGCGCCGCCCGCCGGGTTGTGACCCAGCATGCGAGGCGCGTTCCCGGACATCAACCGGGAAAGATATGCGAGCACGACGCGCGGACCACGCACGAAATCGCTGAACCGGGCGTGGCGCGTCCCGACGACGCCCCAGATCATGCGGAACGCGATCAAGGCGCCGACCACGTAACCGGCGATGGCATGCGGCCGGGTCCATTCGTCGCCCGTGACGAATGCAAAGGCGAATGCGCCGACCAGCGACCAGTGAAAAACCCGGACCAGCGGGTCCCAGACGGTGATGGATTTTGACTGTGGCATGACCGCCTCCTATGTTGTGATGGCGCCCAGAATAGCGAACCATGCTGAATCAAGACTGAATAGATGTTGTCGGCAACCTGGGTGTGAACCAATGCTGGCGATAGGGACGCCAACCGATCGATGCATGCAGGAATTCAGTTGGCGCAGTGGGCAGATTCCGTCCTCCCAGCGGTTCGTTGCCGCACGGCACGTCCCCCGAAAAAGTGGACACCTCCGTCAAACTGATCGAGGTGTAATATGTCCAAAGCGGACCGAATCGCAATACGCTTCAACCGACGGCGCAACCGCTATGTGGCGTTGCGTCGGTTGAGCTTGGTCGTTACGCGTTGCAAACATCAGGTGAAATACGATGAGCCTTTATCCACTGCCTAAGATGTCACCTTTATGCCGGACAATTGAAAGCCAAGGTCGTTCGGTGAGAGTACAAATATACGAAGGCGATCCCGGTAAATGGTTGCTGGAGGTAGTCGATGAGTATGGCAATTCCACGGTATGGGAAGACCAATTCGATTCCGACCAAGCTGCATTGGAAGAAGCACAGCATACGATTGCGCAAGAAGGAATTGGGGTGCTAATTGGAGAGCCACCCAGTTCAGATCGAACATAGAGCGTAGATGACGAAATTCCCGTATAACCAAGCGGTCAACTTCGTCGGCTTCCGCTTACTTGGATACTGCGCCTTGCCAGCCGGTTTGTTGGCGGATAGTCGTCACGCTTCCGTGCGTGGAGGCGTTTATGGATCGCGCCGTTGTCAACGCTTTGCATCATCTCTACCGGAATGGCGCCTGCTCAATGGCCGAGGTGCTCGCTCTCCTGTGGTGCGGCCCCGATACCGAGGACGCCGTTGACGACCTGACAGAGCAGGTCGGCGAGTTGCGGCGCGTTAGTCCGTATCTGAATAAGTTCATCAAGGAACTCGAATGGCAGTTGACGAGCCTTCCGGGAGCCGGGTACGTGCTTGGCAACCCGATGAGCGTTCCGGCTCGAAAGCGTGGCGAAGCCCGCCCTGCCTTCGCGGCGATGCCTTACGGGCCCGCGTGGTTCAGGACAGTTTGCGATGTCATCTTCGCTTGTGCATGCACTACCGGCGTCGCATTAGAGGGCTCCAAAGATATCTCGGTGCCAGGGACGATACGCGACCAGATCTGGGTTGGGATACGCCGCGCTGAGGTTGTGGTTGCCGATATTACCGAGCAAAACCCCAACGTTGAGTATGAGATCGGGCTCGCTCACGCACTGGGTATGCACACGATCCTCAAAGCACGGGAGCAAGCTCCGCTCCCGTTAAATTCGTCGGCGTCATGTGGAGCCCAAACCGCAACGATAGGAAAGTAGGCACATGAGTAATACGATAGTGGGGCCTGACGGCGAACCACGATGCCACTGGTGCGGTGCTGCACCGGAGTTTCTCGCTTACCACGACACCGAATGGTGCTTTCCGGTCAACGATGATCATCGCTTGTTCGAGAGTTTGAGCCTGGAGGGTTTTCAATCTGGACTAAGTTGGCGCACCATCCTCGCCAAGCGCGAGAATTTCCGCGCCGCGTTCCATCATTTCGATATCGACAGGATTGCTCGCTTCAACCAACGCGATATCGCTCGGCTGCTCAATGACGAAGGGATAGTACGCCATCGCGGTAAGATCGAGGCAGTTATCAATAATGCGCGGCAGGCCCGTGAACTCGTCAAACGGGAAGGCTCTCTGGCAGCCTTCGTCTGGCGTTACGCACCAGACATGCGGCAACCCGTGGAACCGCAGACCGTATCGACCTCGACGGAATCCGTTGCTTTGTCAAAGGATCTGAAAAAGTTGGGCTGGAAATTCGTCGGACCCACCACGGTACATGCCTTCATGCAAGCGATGGGGCTGATCAACGATCATGCGGTGGGCTGCGTGATCAGAGGCAAGGTTGAGCGCGCGCGGAAGAGCTTCAGGCGGCCGGGGTACGGATGAGTGGCGCGTAAGATTCGGAGGCTGGGGCGAAAGCGCTGTGAAAATTCCGCAGAGGCCCGGAGTCGATATGAATAGTACGAGCGTTTATGAGGATTGAGGACATGGAACTATTGGCAAACTTGAAACAGGTCAGAAGCCTTTTCCGAGAATCGTTCAGATCGTCTTTTCACTAGGCGATAGCCACTGTAGCGGAAAACGGCGAACCTCACGTGACTCCCATTGGGTGATTGATGCCGGGTAAGCCAGGCTACGGGTTTTACTTCGAAAAGTTTAGGCAGCATATTCGGCGTAATCTGGGAAGCAACAAGAAAGTTTGTGTTCTGGCCGTTATTGAGAAATGCGTTAGTAAAGCCGTTATGTCGGGTGAAGGTTTGAGTGACCGTTTGCTGCAGGGAAGCAGCAGCCGAGTTGAGAGCAACCACCGACAGAGAAATCGCGCTCTGGCGAAAAAGAATCAAGCGCTTCAGTTTCAGCAAGGGGCACGCGCTCATGTGGTGAAGTATGTGCGTGGTAAGAGAAATTGAGTTCACCAGGGTCGAGCCTGTACACATCGGTGAGATGACCCGCGGCACATGGGACACTTGACCCAGCGCGGAACAAGTCCGTTGGCGCGGACGTCTGGAAGGTCGAAACGTATTCAACCGCTACACTTCGTAGGTAATGCGGTGCATTGCACCGATGTCAGTGCGGGGCGACGCTGGCTCTCCAATGCCGAGTAGCGACGCAAACTATCCACGACAATTTGACCGGCTGAGTTCGAATTGCCAACGTCATCATGGATTCAGCGGTGATTTGCGGCATCGCGCTGTACCCGGGAGATTGATGTCGTGCATCGACCGAACGAAGATTTGACTCGATAATGCGTAGCCGACGCATCGCATTTTGAACTTGAGGCTGAGATACTTCGCCGCGCCCATGCGGCCCAGGATGCCGGGCGATGGTAACTCCGTCGTGGGGGTTCCTGATTTGGCGCGTTTTGTATCGTGGACGTTGTGTTTATTCATCGTCGAACGCCATGCGCTGGTTCATGCCCACGGCCTATGGGCCGTTTCGTCGCCTGCACTCGCATTGGCCGGACTCTAACTGGCGGCACAAAAGCGAATCGCGAAACGCCTTAGCGGTATTCCGTAGAGGGTCTTCTGTGACGGGTCAGAGCCGTAGGGTCTATCCTTGTCGTGGTGCGGAGTTTCGACAGTCGCGCCGCGTGCCAATACGACCCGGATTTCTACCATGCTGCCTGGTCTGCTTCTGCTATGCGCACCGCTTGCGGTGTTTATGATTACGCTGCCGTTCGTGCGGTACTTTACGCCGCTCCTACGAACGACCTACAAAATAGGTGGTGGTGTTATCGTGTTTATCGGTAGCGGCTCCTCGCTATATCTTGCGGCTTACACCGGCGATCAAGGTGGCATTGGAGCATTTTATCTTCAGGTGGTCGTGATAACCGTCTATTTGTTATTTTCGACCATTTTAATAGTTACAAACGTGTGGCTACGTGTGTGGAGCCCGGGAAAGCGGGACGACTAGAGAACCCGCCGCTGTCCCGCAACGTTGTTGCAGCGCTTGACAAGGAAAAGGCCATTGCCTGCGTGATGAGTGTTGCGCCGGGTGCGAAACAGCCTGTCGACGCTGAACCCGGCAATATCATCTTGACAGAGGACTAGGACTTCCTGTGGCGGTACTGCGAACGGCGCCGCCGATGCATGCGTACGGTGCTGGCAACGTCTCCCGGGCTGCAGGCGCTCGTCTACGCTCCGGGTCGTCAGTATCGCGGGTGTGACCGTGACAACGGCGGAATACCCAGTGTGCATGACGTCAAAATAGGCGGCAAAAACATGAGGTTATCTGCGATGATTATGCATGTCTTATGAACGGTACTTGTCGAACTCGCCACGCCTTGTCCACGCAGAATATTTCAACTTTACAGAGGTACCCTAAACTTGACCGCCGGATTTGCGCCGGCTCGCGCTCGCCTCCGGCGCAGCGGGTGGAGTAGAATGCCCTATGAAACGCTTCAAGATTCTCCATCGCACCTATTATAATTTTACCGCGCCCGTGCGGTTGGAACCTCACGAGTTGCGCCTGCGTCCGAGAGAGGGCCATGAGCTGCGCATCGAATCGTCGAGCCTGGACATCTCGCCTGCCGCCACTCTGCGCTGGCATCGTGACGTCGAGGACAATTCCGTTGCGATAGCGACCTTCGATTCGACCGCCGAGCAGCTTGTCATCGAGAGCAAGGTTATCATTCAGCAGTACAATCTGGCCCCCCTCGATTTTCTGGTCGCCGATTACGCAATGAACTACCCGTTCGCCTATAGCGCCGAGGACTGGCCTGTACTGTCGCCCTATATGGATGCCGCCGTGGACCAGGCGGACGACGAACTGGCCCGATGGGTTGCGAATATCTGGCGGTCCGGTGAACGTATTCAGACCTATACCCTGCTGCAGCGCCTCAACGCGCACATACAGCAAACGCTGTCGTACCAAATACGCGAGGAGCCCGGGGTGCAATCGGCGGCCGAGACATTGGCTCTCGGCTCCGGTTCCTGCCGCGACTCCGCGTACCTGTTCATGGTCGCCGCACGTCGCCTGGGTTTGGCGGTACGATTCGTCAGCGGCTACCTCCACTCGCCGCCTTCGTCGGCCAACTTCGGCGCGACCCATGCCTGGGCCGAAGTGTTCCTGCCGGGCGCGGGCTGGAAGGGCTTCGATCCCTCCATTGGCGAGGTCGTGGGAAACGACCACATTGCCGTGGCCGTGGCGCGGTTGCCAGAACTGGTGCCCCCAGTAGCCGGTTCGTTTATAGGAGTTCCGGGTGCGAGCCTTGATGTGGGCGTCTGGGTGTCCGAGTTGCAGTGACGCTGGCTGCAGAACGGGCAGATCAGAGAGTTCTCGCGGTCGCTGGGCGAGAAATGCCCTGTCAATCTGGATCTTAAACGTTCTTGAATGGCTGATCCCGCAGTCTGCCGGGGATGCCGGCGTGCGGAGAACCCGGATGGCGCCCGTAAAGAACCCGTTACCGCAGTCGCTATTGCCCAGACCGGATCGGCGAATGGTTTCGGTCTGGGCAGCGCCCGATCATGCTGCTAAGGTTTTGCCCGCTAATGGAAAGAAGTACTGGATGAGGTTATAGATGCGAATTCAATATCTGCGACCGGGTCTCGTGCTCGTTTCGTTGTTTGTCCTGACGTTGCTTGCGTGCACGGAAAAGGCGCCGGTCGACGAGCTTGTGCCGGAAGCCGGACTGCTGTCCTGGGTGCCGGCGGATACGCCCTACGTCTTCGCCAATACCCGGCCTTTTCCGCCGGAGGCGTTGGACAAGTTTCTCGCCGACGCCGATCGGTCGATAGATCTGTACCGCAAATTGCTGTCCAGGTCTTTGGAAGACGCGGCAGCGCTCTCACCGGAAGAGGCTCGGCTATTCGAGATCATGGTCGCCTTCGTGGAGGAATTGGATGGGCGGCTAAGCCGGGCGGGACTGGCCGAGTTGGGGCTGGAGCCAGAGGGTTTGATGGTTATGTACGGCGATCCGTTATTGCCCGCGGGACGCAATGAGATCGCCGACGAAGCGAAGCTCTGGTCCTTCGTTGAGCGCATGGAGCAGCGCCTTGCCGCAAACGCCAGTCGCGGCCAGTTCGGACCCGTCAGCTATATTCGTGTCGATATGGGTCCGTTGAGGTTGATCATGGGCAGCAAGGACAACGAACTGCGCTGGGCCCTGGTTGCCGCCGAACGTGAATCCGAGTCGTTGCCGAAACTGTTCGGTGACGAACGACCGGCCGACAGCCTCGCGGATAGCGGCGAGTTCGCGGATATCCAGACGCTGCACGATTTTCCCGGTTACGGTTCGGGTTACCTCGATCTGATGCGCCTGAGCGATGCGTTGGCGTCGTCGGCCGACGACCTCCCCGGACAGGGCGCCGCCTACGGGTCAGCGTGTGCGGACTTTCTGCATGGCTTGCTGCAAGGCGTGCCCCGGGTGGTGTTCGGTACCACGGAGGCGAACGCCCAGCTGTACCGTACGCGGGTGATCGCGGAAACCAGCTCTTCCGTCGGGCAGGTGCTGTCACAGATCGCCTATCCGGTGGCCGGCGTCGGCCAGGCCACAGACGCAATCTTCGCCATGGGGGTAGGTATCGACGTGCCCCAATTGCGGGGCGGGTTACGCTCTTTGATGCGCTTTGTCGCGGCCACCGGCGCTGGTTGCGAGTGGATCGATGCACAAGCTGTCGAACAATCGCTGCCGTCCATGGAAATGGCGCTTGGCCCGATGACGGCGATGTTCAAGGGTGTGTACCTGGAGCTTTCGGATCTGCGGTTGGATGCCGAATCCCAGGCGCCGTCCGAGCTGAAAGCGCGCGTCCTTGCCGAAGTTGACGATCCACGCGGTCTGTTTGCGTTCGCCGGTATGCTCAGTCCCGAGCTGGCGCGCCTGGACGTGCCCACCGACGGTTCTCCGGTCACCGTTCCCGCGGCGTATCTGCCGCCGGGTTCACCGCCCTTGCGGGTGGGTATCAAGAACAAATCGCTGGCGCTGGCGGCCGGCGAGGGTGGCGACGCCTCGGTACGCGACCTGCTGGCGTCGACACCGCTCAGTCCAGCCCCGATGTTTTCGCTGACCTACAATTTCGAGCGTCTGGGCGATCTCATCCGCGCCAGCTCCGACCAGGTAGCCATGGCGGCGGCCGCGCGCAACGGCCGGCCGGTAGAGGAATTGCGCGCAGAGGTCAACGCCATGGCGGATCTATACGCCGCTTACAGCGTCATGTCCATGTCGGTCTGGGCGGACGAAAAAGGTTTGGTGATCGATCAGGAAATGCGATTTCGTTGATGCATGCCGTCGTTATCCGGTGGGGGCGTAGTGCCGCCTGGCGAGGTCCACATAGTGATCGGCGGAATAGCCGAAATAGCTCATTTCCTGCTCGGTGAGTTCGCGCACGCGCCGCGCGGGTGAGCCGACGTACAGAAAACCGGACTCGAGAACCTTGCCGCCGGCGATCACCGAACCCGCACCGACCACCACATTGCTCTGCACAATGGTGTGATCCATGATGACACTGCCCATACCAATAAGCGCGTTGTCGTGGATCTCGCACCCGTGCAGGATCACGTTGTGACCCACGGTGACGTTGTTGCCGATGATCAGTGGCGCGCCGCCGGGCAGAAACTCGCTGTCGTGGCTGACATGCAGCACGCTGCCGTCCTGCACATTGCTGCGCGCGCCGATGCGGATTTCCTTGATATCGCCGCGCGCCACGACCTTCGGCCAGATGCTCGATTCAGCGCCAATTTCGACGTCGCCGATAATCAGCGCCGTTTCGTCAATCCACGCGCTGGGATCGATTTTCGGCGAGAGGCCGTGGAAGGGTCGGATGTGTCGCATATCTGAGTTCTCTGCCGTTATAGTTCAATTATCACCGACAATTTAGGTAGCGTCGTATGGAAATCGCTTTGTTCGTCATGCTGGGTCTGGCCGTCGTAATCCTGATCTATGGCGTGACCATTTACAACAATCTTGTCAATTTAAAGCACGCCGTTTCCAAGGCCTGGTCGAATATCGACATTCTCCTCAAGCAGCGCCACGACGAGCTCCCCAAGCTGGTCGAGACCTGTAAACAATACATGAAATTCGAGCAGGACACGTTGGAGCGCGTCATGCGGGCGCGTGCCTCGGTGGCCAGCGCTCGCGAAAAAGGCGACGTCGGCGGTCTGGGCGCGGCCGAGGGTGAGCTGCGGATCGGATTGGGAAATCTGTTCGCCGTCGCCGAGGCGTATCCGGAACTCAAGGCAAACGAGAGTTTTCAGCACTTGCAGGCGCGTATCACGGGCCTTGAGAACAGCATTGCCGATCGGCGCGAGTTCTACAACGATGCGGTCAACAATAACAATGTGCGTATCGAGCAGTTCCCTGACGTGATCGTCGCCGGCTGGTTCGGCTTCAAGCCGGCCGCGCTGCTGGAGTTCAGCGAAACGGAAAAGGCCGACGTGAATCTCAGAGCGCTGTTCACCTAGCCCTCCGGGCAGCGGCGCAGGGCGGTAAGGTGTCAGTCGCATCGGACGTTGTCAACGCACCGGCGTTCGTCTTTTGGGCGATCACCGCGGCAGTCTTCGCCACTTCGGTATTCGCCCTTGTTACCGGCTTCAGGGCCCTGCTCCGGGCGCGGCTGATCGAAGATGTCCCCACGGCCAGGGTGCGCTCGGCGCATCAGGGCTATGTCGAGCTTGCCGGAACCGCCGTGGCCATGGAGGGCGAGCCGATCATCGCCCCGCTGTCCGGCGTGCGCTGCTGCTGGTACCGCTTCAGGATCGAGGAAAAGAACGAACGGAGCTGGACGGTCCGCAACAGCGGTGTCAGCGACGACCTGTTTTTGCTGCGGGACGATACGGGGAGTTGCGTGGTCGACCCGGACGGCGCCGAGATCACTCCCCAACACAAGGAAGTCTGGTACAGCGATGTCGCTTTCAGTGGCACGCAAGGACTGCACCAGCGCAGTGCCGAGCCGGATGGCCTGGGCATCAAGATGGCAGTCGCCGGATTGAAGATCTCCACTGCGCCACTGGCATTGGCGGCGAATTACCGGTTCGTCGAGGAAGTGCTGCTGACCGGAGATCCCCTGTACGTGATCGGCCAGTTCCGGACCCTGGACGATATCGATCACCAGTCTCATCATCGCGCCCTGACGGCTGAAATCCTGCGGGAATGGAAGCAGCGACCGGATACCTTGCGGGAGCGCTTCGACGACAATCGCGACGGCGTCGTTGATGCCGATGAATGGGAGCACGCCCGCGACGTCGCTGCGCGGCAGGCCGCCGAGGAATACGCGGCCCAGGCAAAGGGACAACACTTGCACACCGTGACGCGGCCGCGCGACCGTGGCCAGGCCTATCTGATCTCCAATGTGCCGGAATTCGACCTGGTGCGCCGCTACCGATATCGGGCCGTCTGGCGCCTGGTGCTGTTTTTTGTCGCCGGAGCGGCGGCCACCTGGATGCTTACCCAGCGTTTCGTCGGTGTATGAGGCCTGCGCAATACCCGCAGCAGGCCGCCGGTTGAACTTTTCCGCCCTCGTGAGCGACTAAACGAGTTAATATTCGGCGAATCGTCTCACCCTGGGGGAGGTTTAAATGGGTAAATCTGCCGTTCGCTTCTTTGCTCTTGCGGCGCCACTCACGCTGCTGATCGGCTGCAGCCTGCCGATGCCGAAGAGCCCCGATTCCCCCTATGCCAAGACGCCGGTCGGTTCCACGCTGGAGCTGCATCTCTCCATAGACCTGCCGCCCGGGGCGACGCGGATATACGTTCAAGACGGCAAGTTGTCGACTCGCTTCAACCACTACGCGCCAAACTGCAACATCGAAGTGCGTGCTATCGATCGCAACGCGGCCCAGACCATCGAGGCCGGCCTGTATCGGGTAATCCGGGTCCAATCGTCATACGAGGAAGTGGTGCAGACGCCCACGCCTGTGCGCCTGGCGGCGCTGGGCTCGTTCGACATTGCCGGCATGGATGACGGCGGTTCCGCCATGATCCACGCGGGTTATCATCTCTACCTCGAGGGCGCCGACCCCAACGTCGCGCGCTTGTCCTGTCGCGGGGCGTTCGCCGACCCGTCCGACGCCCTGCCGCCGAGCATAGCGGAGATTCGCCGGACCTTGGGCGAATTGATGACATTGCGCGTGGCCGAAGGGGTTGATACCCCGTAGACGCAGGCGAGTTCGGGATGGTTGGAGGGACCCGGCGCCCAGTAGCCGGTCATTAGCCCGAATCCATCGCGCACCGTTCGATTGTTTGCAGACTACGAGGCTGTCCGAGAATAGACTGACCTACTGCGAACGCCCCCAAATGGGTCCTGTTAATCGATCATTCTCGTTGAGTAGTCACCACTATTGTTCAGCGCATCCGGTAACGAGCGCGATTGACGATTCGTCCGGTTTTCTCCACTCTCATCCTTTCCAGTGTAATTTTCGCGATTGCTTGAAGGCTCTATATGCAAATGCTGAACAGGATGCTGCTCTCACAGTTCGGCGCGAGGGTCGATGACAGTCTCGACTTCAGTGCGTCCAAACAGGCGGTATTTCATGTGCTGCTGGTCAAGCCCACGAGATACGACGACGATGGTTATCCCATACATTGGCTTCGTACCACGGTGCCGTCCAACTCTTTGGCCTGCATGTACGGGATAGCGATGGATTGTGCATCCCGCCGGGTCTTGGGTGGGGGCGTCGAAATTCGCATCGCTGCGATCGACGAGGCTCAACAATTGGTCGACTACGCTAAGCTGATAGCTAGGATCAACGCCGTTGGCCAGCGGCTTTTCTTATGTTTGGTCGGGGTACAATCGAACCAATTCCCGCGCGCGGTCGATATCGCCCAGCCCTTCTTGCGTGCCGGCTTGCCTGTTTGCATCGGCGGCTTCCATGTCTCGGGCTGTATCTCCATGCTCGACGAGCTGCCAGCCGAACTGGCGGACGCCACTGCGTCCGGCATTTCGCTTTTCGCTGGCGAAGCGGAAGAAGGTCGCTTCGACAAGTTGATCGCCGACGCGTGGGGCGCCTCACTGAAGCCCCTGTATGACTATGCTAAGTCGCTGGTTGATCTCGAAAATCAGCCCCTTCCAGATCTGCCGATTGCGGTTACTCGCGGCAACGTCACCAGTATTTCCACCGTCGACCTTGGTCGCGGTTGTCCGTTCGCATGCTCGTTCTGCTGCATTATCAATGTCCAGGGACGAAAGAGCCGGTCACGGTCAGTAGCCGATCTGGAGCGGCTGATCCGCATCCATTACGCAAGAGGCATGAAAAACGTTTTCATCACCGATGACAACTTTGCCCGCAACAGCTACTGGGAAGCCTACCTGGACAAACTGATCGAGCTCGGGGACGAAGGCGTCAGGCTGAGTTACATCATTCAGGTCGACACCATGTGTCACAAGATTCCCGGGTTCATCGATAAGGCAGCGAAGGCAGGCGTCGACCAAGTATTCGTCGGGCTCGAAAACATAAACCCGGATAACCTCGCCGCCATGAAAAAGCAGCAAAACAGGATCACCGAATACCGCAAGATGCTTCTCGAGTGGAAACGCCACCCCGTCATTATCTGGGGTGCTTACATCATTGGCCTGCCGGGGGACACTAGGGAATCCATTCTGCGAGACGTAGAGATCATAAAAAGAGAACTGCCGATCGACCTGCTGAATGCCTCAATACTGACGCCGCTGCCCGGTTCGGAAGACCACAAACGCATGCTCGACGAAGGGACGTGGATGGATCCCGATCTTAACAAATACGATCTGGCACACCGTGTCATCCATCACCAGAAGATGACAGATGAGGAGCTGGATCTGGTTTATCAAGAGACATGGGATCGCTACTATACGCCCGAGCATATGATCACCGTGTTGAAACGGATGTTCGCCCTCGGTAGTGACAAGAAACTTAAAACCGTAGAAAGATTGATCGCGTTTGGCGTTAACACAAAAGTGCATAACTTGCGTTCTTACGATATGGGGTGGGTTCGTAAAAGACCGCGACACAGCCGCCGCCCCGGCTTGCCGACGGAGCCCTTCTTGGCTTTCTACACGAAGCACTTCCTCGGCGCGATCAAATCCTTTGCGGTCGTCCTCTATCGCTACAATGACTTGGTTCGAGCCATGAAAAGACTCGCAGCAGATCCTGAACGCAGTCGCTACAGAGACATTGCCATCACGCCTCCTGCGAATGAGGAGTTCGATCGCCTGGATCTATTCACCGTCACTACTGGCAGTCGAGCGGCAGTAGAAAAGCAGATTAGGCACGATGCAATCAAGGCCCGACGAAAAAGTTCGTGAATACGGAAAGTTGACTTTCACCTCTCGGGACGTGACAGTATTGACCGTATTTCCGTATGGGATAACACCCGCTGTTGGCGTGTCGAGCGGGGCTGAGAAATGTAGGTTGAATGGCGCTTGCTGCGACCTCCCCCGTGAAAAATGGAACTTCACGGGTCGTGGCGTCGATACGAGGCTTTGTCGAGGTCGAACATGGGGCGGCGCGTCGGGTAGTCCGCTTCCGTCCCGGTTAGATGGTACGGCGCCCGAGGACCTCCGCCTTCGGGCGAAGCGGCAGGGTGAAGATGTAACGCATGTCACTTGTCGGGCGAAAGGGGCCCGACGTTTGTAATGAGGTCCGCATTGACAACGGGTTGTTGCGGACTAAAGTGTCAGCAAGTCGCGATAGGGGGGAAAGCCCAGTTCAAGTGCCGAAGCCGGCTTGATCGCGGAAAACCCATTTCCAGGTGCATCTGATCGTCGCGTGGAACGCTGTTGCTGATAGGCGACGTTGCCGGCACGTATCGCCAGTTGCCCACTCTCGCAGAAGGATTGGCTGGAGAGCCCGTCGAGTCAATCGCGAACTCTGGGTGCGATCGGACCGCTGGCTGATGCTTGTGCGCGATCGGGTACCGATAGGCTATCCGGCGTCAAGCATCGCGTTGTCGAATGTCGGCATATGGGAATTGCCCCGCATCGTATTCCGGTTCAACGCACGGTTAATAGGTTTTTCACGCAATCGATCGATAAAAACACGGGAGTCCGAACATGTTCAAAATCTATAAAGAGATGTTTAAGGATCTGCGCGATATGCAGGACAAGCTGTGGAAGGGATCTCCCGAAAACGTTCCAGACTTTGCCTTTCCGCGGCAACTGAGTGCCTGGCAACTCCAGACGCTCAAGGACATGAGCACCTGGGCCGAAAAAGCCGTCAGCCATTCTCTGGAATTGCAGCAGGAATGGTTGGAGCAATGGTCCGGGCGGGCGGACAGCAAGAAGCTGAAGCCGAAGGTCTTCGCCGATCTCAACGCTGAGGCCCGCGATTCCATGCAACGATGGCTGGAAAATCAGAATCAACTATGGGATCAATGGGTACAGGTCGTAAGGCGTAGCACCGGCTCCGATGCCTTGCCGGACTTCGACGAGTGGAACAAAGCCGTCCAGGAATCCGTCCAGGATCAGATGAATCTGTTGCGCAGCTGGTCTGAGATAACTGACTTCGAAAAACTGTCACCCAAGGAGTCGGGAAAGCTAACCGAGCAAATCTCGAAATCGATACAGAAATCCATTGCTACTCAGCAACGGTTGTGGAGTCATTGGTTCAAGGACCTGGGTCGTCCCGCCACCGGTGAGGACGCCGTAGATACCGCGCCGTCTGAAAAAACCGCGACCAAGCCGCGAAAAGAAGCCAGTGCCGCGCCAAAGACCAAGGTGCAGCTACCGGAGGCCAAGGACGACCTGAAGCAAATATCGGGAATCGGCGCCGGTCTTGAAAAAAAACTGAATAGCGAGGGCATTCTAACCTTCGAACAGGTCGCAAAGCTCAGCGAAGACGACATTGCTCGCCTGGAAGAGCGCGTCATACGTTTCCCGGGACGCATCAAGCGAGAGCAATGGGTCGAGCAGGCAAAAAAGCTCGCTGCCGACAAATAGCTGCGACACCTCTCCGGGCGGCGCGGACGGCATGCGATTCAGACCCCCGGCAGGCGGCGGATTAGCATGCCTGCCGAGGTTGGTCGACTTCCGGCTGCCTCATCGTCCGGAGGCGGGTCTCCCGTTTACGAATCGCGCGACAAGTTTCATCAACCGTAGGCGCCGAGCCCCCTCGGCGATATGCATCCGATCGTTACCTTATCGGGCAACGTCTTTCAAACTTCGGCACGACTCTTCATCCGACTGACTGATACCAAGAGGTTATGTAAGCACATGCAATCCTTGAAAGCAGGCGACCTTAAACCGGGCATGGTTCTCAAAGACGCAAAACAAAACGTGTACCTAGTCGTTTCCAAACCGGGCGGGGGGCGTTTATTGCTGAAGCTCGGGACCGGCGACGGCGGGCCGATATTGGTCAACCCGAATCGCATAGGCAAATGGCAGAACATCGAGCTTTCCCAGGACAAACTCGACTGGCAGCATTTCCGCGATGCCTTGCTGGAATGGGAGTTTTCGCCTGTTTACGACTCCAGTCTCACGCTCAAGCAGATCAACAAGATATTCGGGCTGAATGTGTCGCTGGAAGATATTCTCAAGGACAAGCGCAAGAAAAACACCGCCTGAGCGGAATCAGGTTAACGAAGCAGCTGAGGCTTTCCTCCCTCAGGAGGGTGTCGTAAAAGATCCCTCTCCCGGCGGGAGAAGGAGCACGGACTTTTGCGACGCCCTCCTCAGAGGGAAGGCACCGCTCTTCCGGTCGGAGCGGTCTGAGCCCGAACAGGTCAAACTGCAACGACGAAAATATGGGTCAAAAAATCAATCAAACGCCCTCAGCGATGCTTCGAACCTCGATGTTCACATCCTGCCTTCATGCAATATGCAGGCTAAGTCCCTTCCAGGGATTCGAGATAAGCCAGCCACTGCTCGGCATCTTGTTTCGTAGTGCTCAACTTCGCCGCCTCGACGAACGCCGCTTTTGCGGTCTCGAGCGATTTGCCGTGTTGGCGCGCGATGCCGAGCAGCAGCCAGGTGCGCCCGGATTCGGCGTCGGTCAACTCGCCCTTGAGCACGCCGAGCAGGGCACTTTCGGCCTGCCGCCAGTTTTCGGATACCAGGTGGAGCTGGGCGAGGCGCAGGCCAAGCCCTGGGCCTGCACCGCCGTGTTTGATCGCTTTTTCCAACGCCACGATGCTCCGCTCGGTTTCGCGCGCCTGATACCAGCCGTTGGCAGCCTGCTCCCAGTTTTTTCGCAGCGTTCGGATGCGCCCGGCCGCGATCTCCGTTTCGATCAGCTGCGCCGCCTTGTATGGCGCGTCGCGTTGTGCGTAGAGTTGCGCAAGATTCAGCAGGTCGCGCTCCGATTCCAAGTGCCCGCGCAGATAGGCCAGCTCCGTGACCGCGAGCGCATCCCGGTAACGCTGGCGTAACAGCTCGATTCCAGCGAGCTGGCGCCAGTACACGCTGCGCGTCGGAAACAGCTTTATCATCGTGCGCAGCAGTTTGGCGCACTGAGCATATTCTTTCAGTTCGCTATAGGCGCCGAGCAGTCCCTGATACCAGCTCTCCCTGGGGCGTTTGCTGCGTGCGATGGCCTGGCGCAAGGGTTTTACGGAGGATCGAAAATGCTTCAGTTGCAGATGCGCGCTACCGAGTAAGGCATAGGCCTCGGCTTTGGGTTCCGCTTCCTGGTCGAACCATTGCTCCAGTTGCCGGATTGCGGGGGTGAACCGTTCCGTCGCCATGTAGAGTTGGGCAAGATTGTAGCGGGTGCGTTGTTGCGCGTCGTCCGGCAGGACCGCGAGCACCAGACTGCGTTCCAGCATGGGAATTGCCGCGGCGGGTCGATCTCGCGACATCTCGGCATGGGCCAGCGACTGTAGAGCGACCGCCTGTTCGTAAGGACGCTCGGCAGACGCATTCGCCAACTTTGCAAGTACCTTGATCGCCTGGCTGGTCTTGCCCGCGGCCAGCAACTCCTGCGCCGACTGTATCGTCTCGTACGTCAGCTTGGACAAGGCAGGCGTTGCGGCGCTCGGACACTGCGCGAACCCTATGAAGATCAAATAAAACCCGACGGCAATGCGTTGTCGCATCATGAGCCCTTCCCCCGCAAGCGAAAATCGACCAACTGCTCGACCCTGGCCTCGACCGGCCGACCATCCTCGATCCGCGGTTTGAACTTCCACTTGGACACCGCGCGGATCGCCTCGTGGTCAAATACGTCCGGCGGGTCGGCATCGATCACGACGACATCGCGCACGCTGCCCTCGGCAGTGATCTCAAAGGAGACCTTTACCCACCCTTCGATACCGCGACGCTTGGCGCGATATGGATACTGCGGCGGCAGCCGGGACAACACCGTGAAATCCCGGTCGGGCGGACCTTGCCGCACCGGGCCGATATACGGCCCCGCCATGTTCAGCGGTATGCTGGGCACGGCGAAGGCGACATCCGGCGCGCGCACGACCGGTCGCGTAGCGGCCGTTGGCGGCAGCTGCGGGATGGCCGGTCGCGGGTCCTGCGGCGGTGGCGGCTCCTGCGGCAATTCGCGTTTTTTGAGCCGGGCCTCGGGTTTGCGCTGCAGGCGCACGAACTCCATTCTCGGGCGCTCGCGCGCCGTCTGGACCTCCGCATGCTCGCGCATCACCAGCCATTGCATACTCCATAGCAAGGCGACGGCGGCGAACGTGCCGCCCGCGACGGATACGATCAGGCGTGTCAGGGTATGCAGCATGTCACACCCGGCTCAACGCGTGCCTTCCTCTGCGGCGATCGCGACATCGCTGACGCCGGCCAGACGGACCTGATCCATGAAAAAGTCTCCCGGTTTCTCACGGCCATCGCCGA
>CBDUNM010000036.1:0-36002 GCA_965368585.1 uncultured Chromatiales bacterium
TGTCCGACGCAATTAGGGCCAAGCTGTAACAAGACGACCCAATTGACGTCCTAACTTCGGTGTTGTTTGGATTATTAGAGACAAATTTCCTTTACAAACTGGCGTGCAACTTGCCCACTGCTTACAGAGATCGGATTTACCATGGTTGATATGCTGCCCGCACAAGAACACGCCAGCTCGCTATCCGACACCGCCGCAACCCTACCCGACGAACAGCGCCTGCGCTCTGGCGCCTACGGTCTGCTGGCGGCGCTGCTGCGCGACGCGCCGGATAGTCACGTCCTCGCCCGATTGAGCGATTATCACCGGGTCGAAACACCCGGCGAAGACCAGGCCGCTACGGCCCTGCGCATGCTGGGGCTGGCGGCGCGCGACACCACCGCAGATTCGGCGGCGGACGAGTATCACAACCTGTTTGTCGGCCTCGGTCGTGGCGAACTCGTGCCCTACGGGTCCTGGTACGTCACCGGTTTCCTGATGGAGGAACCACTAAGCAAGCTACGCGATGACTTGGCGGAGCTTGGCTACGAGCGTCAGGCCGACGTCCACGAACCGGAGGATCACGCCGCGGCGCTGTGCGAAGTGATGGCAATGCTGATTGAAAGCGGCGTCCCGCACGAACGGCAGCTGGCATTCCACAACGCCCATCTGAAACCCTGGATAGAACGCTTTTTCGCCGATCTGGAAACGGCCGACAACGCCTGTTTCTACCGCGCCGTGGCGCGCTTCGGCAAGGCTTACTTCGGACTCGAAACCACCTATTTTGCGATGCAGCTGTAACAGCTCAGGAGATCACGCGATGAGTACACAGAAAGAATGTGACCACGACCGCCGGTGTTTTCTGCGTGACATGGCGACCGCAGCCCCTGCGGTAGCGGCGGCAGCGGCGCTGCCGTTCGGCGGCGTTCAGGCAGAGGAAACCGCCCCTACGGAAGACGTGCGCAAGGACAAGGGCTACCACCTCACGCAACACATCGCCGACTACTACAAGTCGGCTTCCGTCTAGCCTATACCGCCGAGGAGTAGCATCATGAAACTCACCAAGGTTTCCAACGAACCGGGCGAAGCGATAGCGAATTCGACCAGCGACATGGGTACTACCGGTCGCGGCACGACACGCCGGGAATTCCTGCGCAACTCGGGCCTGGCGGCCGGCGGCCTGGCGCTGGGCGGCGTTTTCGCACCGGGGATGATGAAAAAGGCCTCTGCCAAGCCCGATACGGGCAACGCCGGCGCACCGGCCGAGACCGTCAGGACCATTTGCACGCACTGTTCAGTCGGCTGCGGCATCGTCGCGGAAGTAAAAAACGGTGTCTGGACCGGCCAGGAGCCCGCCTTTGATCACCCCTTCAACCGTGGCGCCCATTGCGCCAAGGGTGCATCGGTGCGCGAGCACGGCCATGGCGAGCGGCGCCTCAAGTATCCCATGAAGCTGGAAGGCGGCAAATGGAAAAAGCTTTCCTGGGACGAAGCGATCACCGAAGTCGGCGACAAGATGCTCCAGATCCGCGAGCAGTCTGGGCCCGATTCGGTGTATTGGCTGGGCTCGGCCAAGCACAATAACGAACAGGCCTATCTGTTCCGCAAGTTCGCCGCCATGTGGGGTACGAACAACGTCGACCACCAGGCACGTATCTGTCACTCGACCACTGTCGCGGGAGTAGCCAACACCTGGGGCTACGGGGCGATGACCAATTCGTACAACGACATCCACAACTCCAAGGCCATCCTGATCATAGGCGGCAACCCGGCCGAGGCCCATCCGGTGTCGCTGCTGCACGTGTTCAAGGCCAAGGAGGAGAACAACGCGCCGTTGATCGTGATCGATCCGCGTTTCACCCGTACGGCCGCTCACGCGGACCAGTTCCTGCGCATCCGTCCTGGCACCGACGTACCGATCACCTGGGGCATGTTGTGGCACATATTTGAGAACGGCTGGGAAGATCGGCAGTTCATCGAGCAGCGCGTCTGGGGAATGGACGAGGTCCGCAAAGAGGTGGCGAAGTGGACGCCTGACGAGGTCGAGCGCGTCACTGGCGTCCCCGAGCATCAGGTCTATGCGGCAGCCAAGGCCATGGCCGACCACCGTCCGGGCACCTTCATCTGGTGCATGGGCGGCACCCAACACACCATCGGCAACAACAACACCCGCGCCTACTGCGCCTTCCAGCTCGCGCTGGGTAACATGGGCGTCGCCGGTGGCGGCACCAATATTTTCCGCGGTCACGACAATGTTCAGGGCGCCACCGACCTGGGTGTCTTGTCGCATACGCTGCCCGGCTACTACGGCCTGTCAGAGGGCGCGTGGAAGCACTGGGCGGGGGTCTGGGGCGTCGACTACGAGTGGCTGGCCAGTCGCTTCGACAAAGAGGCGCGTCCGGGCGAGTTCTTCGGCGAAGAAGGCCCCGACGACGCCAGCGTCGTACCCATGACCGACAAGGGTATCCCGGTATCGCGCTGGATCGACGGCGTGCTCGAGGACAAGACCAACATCGCACAGCGCGATAACCTGCGCGCCATGGTCTTCTGGGGTCATGCGCCCAATTCCCAGACTCGCGGCGTCGAGATGAAAAAGGCCATGGAAAAACTGGACATGCTGGTCATCGTCGACCCCTACCCGACCGTCTCCGCGGTCATGCACGACCGCGCCGACGACGTCTACCTGCTGCCCGCGGCCACGCAATTCGAGACCTACGGATCGGTCACGGCCTCCAACCGCTCTCTGCAATGGCGGGACAAGGTCATCGAGCCGCTGTTCGAGTCCTTGCCCGATCACACCATCATGTACAAGCTGGCGAAAAAGCTGGGCATAGCCGATCAGACCTTCAAAAACATCCAGGTCAACAACGACGAACCGCTGATCGAAGACATCACCCGCGAATTGAATCGCGGCCTTTGGACCATTGGCTATACGGGGCAGAGCCCTGAGCGTTTGAAGCTGCACCAGAAGAACTGGGGCAATTTCGATTACACCTCGCTCAAGGCGGACGGTGGTCCCTGCGACGGTGATTACTATGGCCTTCCCTGGCCGTGCTGGGGAACGCCTGAAATGAAGCACCCCGGCACACCCAACCTTTACGACACCAGCAAGCCGGTGGCGCAAGGCGGTTTGTGCTTTCGCGCCCGCTTCGGCGTTGAGCGCAACGGCGACAACCTGCTCGCCGACGGCTCCTACCCGGCCGGTTCCGAGATCAAGGATGGTTATCCCGAGTTCTCCGCTGACTTGCTGAAGAAACTCGGCTGGTGGGATGACCTGACCGATACGGAAAAACAGGCAGCGGAAGGCAAGAACTGGAAAACCGATGTGTCCGGCGGTATTCAGCGCGTGGCCATCAAGCACGGCTGCGCACCGTTCGGCAACGCCAAGGCCCGCACCGTGGTTTGGACCTTCCCGGATCCCGTACCGATCCACCGCGAGCCTTTGTACACGTCGCGACGCGATCTGGTGGAGAAATACCCGACCTACGAAGACCGCAAATCGTTCTACCGCCTGCCCACGCGTTACGGTTCCATTCAGGCGACGGACTATTCCAAAGACTACCCGATCATTCTGACCAGCGGGCGTCTGGTCGAATACGAGGGGGGAGGAGACGAAACCCGCTCGAACCCCTGGCTGGCGGAACTGCAGCAAGACATGTTTGTCGAGCTGCATCAGCGCGACGCCAACAACGCCGGCGTCAAGGATGGCGACATGGTGTGGGTCGAGGGCCCAGAGGGCAGCCGCATCAAGGTTAAGGCCATGGTTACCAAGCGGGTTGCCGCGGGTGTTGCCTTCCTACCGTTTCATTTCGGCGGCCAATTCCAGGGCAAGGACCTCAGAAACAAATACCCGGAAGGGGCGGACCCTTACGTACTCGGCGAAGCGGCCAACACGGCGTTGACCTATGGCTATGACTCGGTCACCCAGATGCAAGAGACGAAAGCTTCGCTCTGCCGCATCGAGAAAGCCTGAACACAACCGGAGAAATACCCATGGCAAGCATGAAATTCTACTGTGACGCCGAACGTTGTATCGAATGCAATGGTTGTGTCACGGCGTGTAAGAACGAACACGAGGTTCCCTGGGGTGTGAACCGGCGCCGGGTCGTCACGATAAACGACGGTGACCAAGGGGAGCGCTCGCTGTCGGTCGCCTGTATGCACTGCGCCGACGCACCCTGCGCGGCCGTATGCCCGGTCGACTGTTTCTACACCACCGAAGACGGCGTGGTGCTGCACGACAAAGACACCTGCATCGGCTGCGGCTACTGCTTCTACGCCTGTCCCTTTGGCGCCCCGCAGTTTCCGACCGCCGGCGCCTTTTCGTCACGCGGCAAGATGGACAAGTGCACCTTTTGTGCCGGCGGACCCGAGACCGACAACAGCGCCGACGAGCAGCGCAAGTACGGCAGCAACCGCCTCGCCGAGGGCAAACTGCCGCTGTGCGCGGAAATGTGTTCGACCAAAGCATTGCTGGCGGGCGACGCCGACGTGATCTCGGACATCTACCGCAAGCGGGTGGTCAATCGGGCGGCCAGCGCCATGGTGTCCGGGGTGAATCTGCAGCGCGCCAATTTTAGTGTGGGCAAGAGCGCACGCGGCAAGGCCACCGGCGGCGATTGAACAACAACGAAAACGACCGCCGTTGTCGGCCGGTGCCGGCGGCGGCGTAAACGAGGTGTCTATGATCTTGGTGCGCAATTCGTTTCGCATGATGTTCCTCGCGCTTTCGCTGCTGGTGTTCCCCGCCGGTTCGACATGGGCAGACATAGATGTGGAACGGGAAGTTGCAGTCACCAACCCTGCAACCGACCTTTGGCGCGCCGTGCGGCAACGCGAAGCCCCGACGGCGGGTATCACGCAAGCGCGCGGCGTGGCCGCCGGCCAGCTGATCAACCCGGCCGGCCAGGACTGGCGCAGCATCAGGCTTGAGCGCGTCATCCCTTGGGGAGCGTGGTTTCTTGCTGGAGTGGCCTCGATCGTCGTCGCACTCTTTCTTCTCAAACCTGCCACGCCCATTCCGGACGGCGAGAGCGGCCGTAAGATCAGGCGATTCGGCATGGGTCCGAGAATCAATCACTGGTTCATGGCGGGCGTGATGGTGTTTCTCGGGCTGACCGGATTGATTCTATTGTTCGGCAGGTTTGCGCTGCTGCCCTGGACGGGGGGCGAGGCATTCGGCGCCGTTGCGTCGGCAGCCAAGGAGGGTCATGACCTGTTCGGCCCCGTTTTCGCATTTGCGCTGCTGGTGTTCTTCATTCAATTCGTCGGCAAGAATCTCCCTCACTACCGGGATCTGATCTTTTTACTGCATATGGGGGGCCTGTTCGAGAAACACGAGGTTCGATCCGGATTCTTCAATGCCGGCGAAAAAATTCTGTTTTGGCTGGTCGTCATGTTCGGCTTTACCTTGGCGGGCAGCGGATTCTTGCTGCTGTTCCAAAACCTGGTACCCGGGCGTGAGGCCATGCAGCTCGCCTTGCTGGTTCACGCGATCGCGGCCCTGGGCCTGATCGCCCTGGTGCTTGGTCACATCTATATGGCGGTGTCGGTCAAAGGCACGGTGCCGGCCATGACCACTGGTGAGGTTGATGAGAATTGGGCCCGCAACCACCACGAAATCTGGTACGAACAGGTAACCGGACAAGCGGCTTCGGCGACGCATGCCGTCTCACCGCCAAGCAAAGACTCTGCAAGCACACCGGCGCGCGCGGAGGCGTCCACCTGATTTAGAAGGAGAGTTCGATGTTCACAGCCTTTGTGGATGGCCCGTTTTGGTATTTTTCCTTGGTTGTGTTCGTCCTGGGAATGCTGTGGCGGTTGTTCGGCATATTGAGTATGCCCGACCATGGGTCCTTGTCCGAACCAAAGGCCTCAGCTCGAACCGGTGCGATCAGAGCCAATATCCGGCGGTTCTTTCCGCACTGGCAATTTTTCTCGAGAATATCGCTGCCGGTCGTCGCCGGCTACATGTTTCACGTCGGTCTGCTGCTTTTGTTGTTCTTTGCCAAACCGCATGTCGAGTTTTACGCGACACATGTCACCGGCTTCGGCTGGCCCGCCCTGCCCCGCTGGGCGTTTATCCTTACGGCTGAAATCGCTTTCGCGGGTCTGATCATGTTGTGGTTGTACCGCCTGTTGAACCCGGTTACCCGTGCCATTTCAAACGCCGGCGATCACACGGCCACTATTTTGATTTTCATCGTCATGCTCACCGGCTGCCTGGCGCTGTTGGAGCAATTCGACAGCCTCAGGGTCATTCATTTTTTCTTCGCCGAGTTGCTCTTGATCTACTTCCCTTTCAGCTCCTTGTTCCATGCGGTTTCCTTTCCGATCAGCCGCGGATTCAACGGCGCAACTTACGGCCGGAGAGGTGTCAATGTCTGACAACATGAACTCACAGCGCAATCCGCTTGAAGTGGACATGAACGTGTTTCACATGTTTATCGAGCAGATCGGACATCTCGGTGAACGGGTGGCGCCAAGCGAGATCGCTCCCGAGGACCAAGTCCGAATTGCCAAGGACGTATTCCGCGAAAAGCTCGATCGTCGCAAAGCGACTTACCTCGAGTCGTGCGTCCATTGCGGCATGTGTGCCGAAGCCTGCCACTTCTACGTGAGCACGGAAGATCCAAAGTACACGCCCATACGAAAACTGGACTTGCTGAAACGGTTCTATCGGCGCGAGTTGTCGCCCATGCGATGGGCCTATCGGTTTACCGAAGCGGACATTTCCGCCGCCGAACTCTTGGAATGGCAGGAGCTTGTGTATGACTCCTGCACCGAGTGTGGTCGCTGCGGCGTGATGTGTCCGATGGGCATCGATATCGCGAGCATGGTGAACGTCATGCGCCAGGGACTTGCGAAAGCCGGCTTGATTCCCGACGACCTGCGCGCGGTGGAACAGGAACAGTGTGCCGCGGGCACCGTGTTTGGTGCAGGACCCGATCATTTGCGACAAGCCGTCGATCAGCTGCGCCAGATGGGCCTGGAGGTGCCGCTGGACAAAGAGCGAGCCGACGTCATGGTCCTCACCTCTGTTATCGATATCATGCTGTTTCATGATGCCCTGGCAGGCACGGTCAACATCATGAACCACCTGGGTGTCGACTGGACCTTTAGAAGTCACGCGTTCGAAGGAGCCAACTTTGGTTTGCTGTCCGGATACGAAGACCTGCAGCAGGCGGCATCCAACCGGATCGTCGCCGAAGCGATCGCCTGCGGCGCGAAGACCGTCATCGTCCCTGAATGCGGCCATGCCTATCCGGCACTGCGCTGGGAGGGCGCTGACGAGTTCGGCGATCCTCTGCCGTTCGAGGTGCTCGCCGTTTCCGAGTTCATCGGGCGGGAGGTCGCGGCCGGTCGGCTCAAACTCAAAAGCATTGGAAAAGACCAGAAGTTCACCTACCACGATCCGTGTAAATTGGCGCGTCACGGCGGCATCATCGAAGAACCCCGCGCCGTGTTGAACGCCTTGGGAGTGGATATGCGCGAAACACCCTCGCACGGCAACATGAACTGGTGTTGTGGCGGCGGTGCCGGCGTGTTCGTGATCAACCGCGCCAAGGACCTGCGTCAGGGCGCGTTCGACATCAAGATGACCGAGGTCGACGCCACCGGCGCCGACACGGTGGTGATGTCCTGCGGCAGTTGTCGGCTCAATTTCATGCGCGGCAAGGAAAACGCCGGGTGGGACAAGAACATCAAGAGCCTGGTGGCCCTGGCCAGCGAGAATCTTGCCTGAACATCAGGCCGAACCCTTCGTGCAATACGGAGACTAAATCAACCCTGCAAACGGCTCGACGCTGACTTCATCCCCTGCGGCGACGCCGTCGTTGTCTTCCGGTAACACGATAAAGCAGTTTGCCAAGCTCATCGAACGCAGGACACCCGAACCCTGCTGCCCGGTACGTCGAACGACCAGTCCGCCGGCAGCGTCATTTTTCAGAACCCCGCGAATGAATTCCGTACGGCCGGATCGCTTCCGTATCGCCTCCGTCGACCTGGCCCGCACCCGTATCGGCGAGTTGTCCGACATGCCCATAAAATACTGCAACGCCGGTTGTACGAACTGATAGTAGGTCACCATAACCGCCACGGGGTTGCCCGGCAGGCCGAACATGAACGCGCCGCCGATCTCACCGAAGGTCAACGGGCGCCCGGGTTTCATGGCAATTTTCCAGAAAGACATTTCACCGATTTCGGTCAGCACACGCTTCACATAGTCGGCGTCGCCCACCGACACCCCGCCGGAGGTGATGACGATATCGCTGTTGCTAGCCGCATCCTGCAAGGCTTCACGCATGGCAGCCGCGTCGTCTCTGACGACACCCATGTCGCGCAGCTGAACGCCCGATCGTGTCAGCATGCCGTGCAAGCTATAGCGATTGCTGTCGTATACATCGCCTGGCACCAGTACCTCGCCGAGCGAGCGCAGTTCGTCGCCGGTAGAGAAAAAGGTGACCCGCGGCAATCGGTAGACCTCCACCTCCGGAACGCCGAGCGACGCGATGATTCCCATATCGGCGGGCGTGAGTTGACGTCCTTTTTCCAACACCGTTTCGCCGTTGCGCAGATCTTCTCCGGCCAGGCGTACGTTTTGACCAGGCCGGTGTCCGGCGTCGATAAGGATGCGATCATCCGTGGCCTCCGCCTGCTCCTGCATCACCACGGTGTCGGTGCCGGCCGGTAGCGGTGCGCCGGTCATGATGCGTATGCACTGGTCCTGCCCCACTGCACCTTCGAAGCGGCCGCCGGCTACCAGGGAGCCGACGATCTCCAGGGTCTTCACGCCCGATGTCGGTAAATCCTTACCGCGCAAGGCGTAGCCATCCATGGCCGAATTGGCGTGCAGAGGTACGTCGATGCCGGAAACTACCGGCTTGTACAAAACACGTCCCAGCGCGCTGCGCAACGCCAGGGTTTCGCGGCCGGAAATCCTTCCCACTCGTTGGCATATTCGCTGGCGGGCCTCGGCGACACGCAAGGTACCGGGGGATTCGGGATCCGCACAACTGGAAGCGGCGGGGCTGTTGCGTGTTGTCATGATCTAAACCTTATTTCCAACGGGTGCATGGGGCTGTTCGAGACCGGCCCAGCGCAAGATGAAATCCGCGATCTGGACCGGATCGTTCAAGTCCAGTAGAGGTAACGGCCGCGGCAGCTCCAGCGGTGCATCGCTCGCCACCGCGATAACATTGAGATCGCGTCCGCACAGCAATGGCTTGCCCAGACTGGGCCGGTACAGCTCGATCTTGTAAAGCGCCTCACGCTTGAATCCTTCCACCAATACCAGGTCGGCGTCCGCGGAATGGATCATCGCCATTGCATCCTTTAAAACCGGCTCTTCGCGTTCGAATTCGTACTCACGAATCATGGCGACTTTCTGCCGCGACGCGACCAGCATTTGCATTGCGCCGGCCTTACGCAGTTCATAGCTGTCTTTGCCGGGATGATCCATTTCAAAGGTGTGATGTGCATGCTTGATAACCGCCACCCTGACGCCTCTCTCGCGAAGGACGGGCAAGACGCTCGTCAGCAGTGTCGTCTTGCCCGTACCGCTGAAGGCACAGATACCCAGCGTCGGCAGGACGAAATCAAGCACGGCCGACAATCTCCTGCTCCAGTTGCGCGCGCTGTTCGGGCGTATTCACGTTCTGAAACATATCCGGCAGATCGCTAAAGTCCGTCTCGGTCATCGCATGCCGGGCATACCAGAGATCGATCTTCCGTTCGCCCGCGGCGAGAAAAGAACGTAAATCGGCCAGCAGATCGACCCGCATCAAGGCGTGCACCGGTTGCAGGCGTTGCCCGTCGTGCGCCACGGCGATGGCGGCATTGTGCTCGCACAAATCCCGACTCAGGCGCTCCGCGTAGTCGGGCGCCAGCCGGGGCGCGTCGCAGGGCACCGTTAGAATATAGTCGGTTTCAACCGCGCTCATGGCACTCGCAAATCCGGCCAATGGACCCTGAAAGTCCGACAGGTCGTCGCGAATCACCGGATAGCCGAGCGCCGCGTATTGGTCGCTGTTCCGATTGGCGTTGATCACCACCACGTCCACCTGGCGCACCAGAGCAGCGAGCACCAGATCAACCAAACGTTTCCCTCCCAACGTGATCAAGCCTTTGTCGTGCCCCGCCATGCGCCGCCCGCGACCGCCCGCGAGAATCACTCCGGTTACGTTCTTTCGATCGATCAAGCTCTTCACTCCTGAGATCCGGCGCTCTTGGCTTTCGTTTGCGAATGATATAACAGCAGGCGATCGCGGCGTACCGCGCACCAACGGCTGGAACAGGCATCGACTCCGGTGTCGTCGCTTTGCTAAAACCCGACAATCAGTGGACGAGAAAATTCGACCGAAAATGAGTAATAATCAACGGGCACCCGAATTCGCGTGGGTCATAACGTCGCAACAACCCAATAACAATCGCGGAATATAACGATACGCTGAAATTTGCTCGTGAAACAGACGCCGAGTTCAGACTGCGAATAGTTGTTCAGCGTTTACCTCCAGCGCAACGGAAGGCGTCCACTGGAATTACGAGGAGTCGATGCTTATGTCTGCAGAATCGCAACTCGCCAAAGCACCCGCTGATCAGCCCGGGCCGAGCGTATCATCGTCGTCCGGCGCAAAGCTCGGCGTCGCTTCGGCACTCATTATTGACGATGAACCCGGCATGAGAAACTTTCTCCAGCGCGCGCTGCAACGGCGGTTCGCCCTGGTCGAGGTTGCCGAGGATACCGAAACCGCGGAAGCGCTGCGGCAGCGCTATCACTTCGATCTGCTGATCACCGATATCCGGCTGCCGGGAAAATCCGGCGTCGAGTGGATCCAGCAGCTGCGCGATCAAGGCAGTACCGCCAGCGTGATCTTCATGACCGCCCACGCCGATCTCGATACTGCCATCGCGGCGTTGCGGGCTGGCGCGGCCGATTTCATACTCAAGCCGTTTCGCGCGGATCAGATGATGGCCGCCGTCGAGCGCTGCTTGGAACAGCGTAAAATGCTCCGCGAAAATTTTCTGCTGCGGCGCGAAGTGGCGAAAATGTTCGATGCCCACGGCATGATCGGGGAATGCCAAACGATTACCGATATTTGCGACGTGATCAAGCGCGTGGCGCCGATGCCGTCGACCGTGCTGATCGAAGGCGAGTCGGGCACCGGCAAGGAAGTTGCCGCACGCGCCATGCACAGCTATAGCGGCCGCACCGGCAGCTTCGTACCAATCAACTGCGGCGCCATCACCGGGGAGTTACTCGAATCCGAATTGTTCGGTCACATCAAGGGGGCGTTTACCGGCGCACACCAGTCGCGGGAAGGACTGTTCACCTACGCCGACGGCGGCACACTGTTTCTTGATGAAATCGGCGAAATGGCTCTCGGCATGCAGGCCAAACTGTTGCGAGTACTCGAGGAGCGCACCATCCGTCCGGTCGGCGCCAACAAGGAAGTTCCGGTCGATGTGCGAATCATCGCGGCGACCAACCGCGAACTGGAGGCGGAAGTCGATGCCAACCGCTTTCGCCAGGACTTGTACTACCGGTTGAACGTTCTTTCCATCCGTATGCCCACGCTCCAGGAGCGATTGGACGATATTCCGGTTCTGGCCCGTTATTTTCTGGGCAAACTCTCCACCGAACTGGGCATACCAGCGCCCGATTATCCCCTCGAAGAGATAGCACATCTGCAAAAATATCATTGGCCGGGAAACGTACGCGAATTCAAGAACGTCATCGAGCGCTGCCTGTTGCTGAACAAGAGCCCAAGCCAGTGCATCGCCCTGGACGGGCAGCGGTCTCCGGAACCCGATCATGCGAATGGGGATCCCAACCTGGAGTCCGTGGAACGACGTCATATCTTACGCGTATTGAACGATGCACAAGGGAACAAGTCGGAAGCCTCCCGGCGATTGGGCATCTCGCGCAAGACGCTGGAGCGAAAACTGCGGGCGTGGCACGCCGCGGCAGCCGGCGACGTTCCGTCCCGCCCCCCTACCTAAACCCGGGTTATAAAATTAAGACGTGCAGACCGGATCTTTGAGCATGCGTCGATCACGCGAATGATAGGGCTCTTTGGTCCGATCGCTGCGAAACTGCGCAGCACCGTCCGCTACAAGCTTCTGCTGCTGGTCTTGTTTCCGATCGTTCTGGTTATGCCAGTGGCGTTGATTCTGGCCATCTATTGGGGAAAGGATTTCAGTTACCAACAGCTGTTTATCAAGGTCAATACTGATTTGTCGGTTGCCGACGACGTATTTCGCCGCATTCAGAAAGATTACCTCGATCAGATCGGCCGACTCGCCGAGTCACTTGAGTTCCGCACTTACCTTCAAAATGACGACAGCCATGAAATCAAAGATCTGATTCAACAGCTGCGTGCAGCGGGCGCCTATTCGTTCCTGCATCTGGTCGATAGCGAAACGCGCTGGATACATGAAGACGTACCCCGGGGCTTCGACGCCCGCAGCCTGCGCTCCGACCTGGTCATGCGGGCGCTTGCCGGCGTACCCGGATACGGTATCGAAATCTTCGACAAGGAGGCACTGCAGCGCGAGGGGTTGGCGGATCAGGTTGCCCTGCCCCTGCTCGATACGCCGCGTGCGGCTCCAACCACCAGAACCGTGGAAGAACGCGGTATGATGATCCGGGTCGCCTACCCGGTGAGAAACCTCAAGGGTGAAGTTATTGCAGTACTGGACGGCGGGATATTGTTGAATCGGAACTTCGGTTTGGTAGATGCCATCCGTGATCTGGTCTATGGCGCAGGCAGTTTACCCAAAAACAGTATCGGCACGGTCACGGTGTTTCTCGACGACGTGCGCATCAGTACCAACGTACCGCACGGCCCAGGCGAACGTGCTCTGGGGACGCGTGTCTCCCGACAGGTACGCGAGCATGTACTCACTCTCGGCAAGACCTGGATCGACCGTGCATTTGTGGTCAACGACTGGTACATCTCGTCTTACGAACCGATTTTCGACTATCGCGGTAAACGCGTCGGCATGTTGTACGCCGGTTTTCTTGAACGTCCGTTTCGCACCGAACTGTGGCAGGCTTTCTGGGTTCTGGCCGGTCTGTTCATTGTCCTCATGACTCTATCCGCAGTGTTGGCCGTGCTGGGCGCCAAGAGTATCTTTCGGCCGCTCGAAGCCATGGCCGGTGTCGTCGCCGCCACCCGCCACGGCTCGGATACCCGCATCGGACCCGTGTCTTCACGTGATGAGATAGGCGAACTGGCAGGTGAGTTCGACAAAATGCTGGATCTCCTACAGCAGCGCAATCAGGAGATACAACAGGCTGCTGATCAACTCGAGCGCAAGGTGGATGAGCGCACCGCGGAGCTGCAAACCAGGAATACTGAACTGAGCAACACCATCCGGGTGCTGCGGCAGACGCGAAACGCGCTGGTGGAGGCGGAGAAGTTGGCCGCACTGGGAGAACTGACCGCGGGTGTCGCGCACGAAATCAACAATCCGCTTGCTGTAATGCTGGGCAACTTCGACGTCGTTGTCCAGGAACTCGGCGACCAGCTCGACCCGGTACGAGCGGAGATCTCACTGATCGGCGATCAAATCGATCGCATCAAGGACATCGTTAACAATCTGCTGCAATACGCCCGCCCGGCAGACTATGCCGGTTACGTCACCCAGGTCGATGTCAATCAGCTGCTGACGGACACGCTGAAACTGATTCAACACCTGCTCACGACAACCGGAATCAAACTGGACTTCGACTACCGCGCCACGCGAGACATCGAAATCAACCCGCAGGAACTCCAGCAAGTACTGGTCAATCTGCTGGTCAACGCGATACATACGGTCGACGCCGATCACGGTCGCATCACCGTCTCGACCGCGGACTGGGATGAGCGCGGCGTTACCGTCCGGATCGCGGACAACGGCAGGGGGATCGCCGCTCAGGAACTGGACAGAATATTCAATCCGTTTTATTCCACCAAGGATCCGGGACAGGGCACCGGGCTGGGGCTGTCGATCAGTTACGGCCTGATCAGGCGATACGGCGGCCGCATCAGTGTCGTTTCGAACCCAGGCCAGGGCGCCGAATTCACCGTCTGGTTGCTGCGGGTACCCGAATACCGCGAAGACGAGGAAACCATCGCGGAACAACTCGCCGGCATGTAGGGGTCAAGTGTAGCAATATATCGTAATTACTTGCACAGCGGGCCGACGTAAAAGCGCTTCAATCGCAAAACCCAGCCTACGCTACGCTGAGCGCGGCCCCCGAAAAATTGCTGCGGTACACGACACAAACCGTCGCTACGTATTTCTGGCTACCGCGCTTTGGTCTGGCGCGCACTGCAGGTCGGGCAGTCGGGCGCTGGCGGCACCTTAACGGCGCGCCACTCCATACCAGCGCCATCGAACAACATCAGTTTGTTGCGTACCGCGTCTTTTTGGCCGGTCAGCGTCATGATAGCCTGCATAGCCTGCATGCTGCCCATGACGCCTACCAGCGGCGCCAGCACCCCCTCCATAGCGCAGGTTTCCTCGTGTTCCAAGCCCCCAGGATAGATACACTCGTAACATGGGCTGGTGGGCTCCGGCAGGAAGGTCGCTAGCTGGCCCTCCATGCGAATCGCGGCGCCTGAAACCAGTGGCGTTGCGGTATCGACGCACGCCCGGTTGACGGTAAAACGCGTCGCAAAGTTGTCACAGCAATCCAGCACGATATCGACCGCCGATACCTGCTCGTGCAGCTCGTCTCGATCGAGTTCCCAGTCGACTGCAGTCACCTTGCATTGCGGGTTTATTTCCTTGAGAGTGCGTTCCGCCGAATGGGCCTTGAGTTCGCCGATATCGCGTGTACGGTGGATAATCTGACGCTGCAAATTGGTATCTTCAACCCGGTCGAAATCACTGATCACCAATTCACCGAAGCCCGCCGCGGCCAGGTACATGGCCGCGGGTGAGCCCAGTCCGCCCATGCCGATGATCAGCGCGCGTGACGCCAGGAGCCGTTCCTGACCTTCTTCACCTACCTGCGCAACCCGGATCTGGCGGCTATATCGTTGTCGTTGCTCATTATTCATCCAAGCGTCTCACGCAAGTCGACCAACCGGCTCCGCTTGGCACCCGAACGCCGACAAGTTTCCTCGGCAACGCACGCCGGGCGATCGTGGCGCCGACATTTCAGCCGCCACCTTTTTGAAACCCGCGATCAAAGCGACGTAAAAACTCGGCACGCTGATCGGTTTCGCCGGTGTAGAATTCGATATCGACCGACAAAACCGGCAACGACAGCGACGCGATACGACGATCGGGGAGTCGTGAAATACGCACGCTCGCCACCGCCAGGGTATCTGTCGTACTCACACGCCACGCCTGAGGGCGCTCGGCAATAACCAACCAGTCGCGCATCGCGCGCGGCAGGACACTCGAAAACTCGTCCACGGTATAGCCCATATCCCGGCAGATACGAGCGGGAATCACTGACATTAACCACCCGCGACCGGTGGCCATACCGCAATCACGTCACCGTCCTGCAAACAGACCTTGTCCCGTTCCTCGCGATGGAGATACACACCGTTGCGCAGCACCAGGTGCGCATGTTCCCTTGGCACCGCAAACTTGTCGAGCAGTTGGAACGGTGTGCTGCCATCAGGCATTTCCACTCTTGCACGGTGTTTTTCCGCCTGGTTGGGCAGGTGCTTCATCAAAGACGCGTATAGTTCGAGTTGTACATTCATTGTTCGTTCAGACCACCGGGGCTGTGAAGTCGTAAAGCTTGAGTCGATTCAGCGGGCCGCGCATCTACCGACGCGTCAAAATACCCGCACGCACGGGTTTTCGGCCGCCCCGAGCGGGACGGCCGGCAGGTAGCTTACAAGACGAGGCGGCTGCGCGTCTCCTCGCTGATCAAGCCGTCGGGTGTCCAACCCCGGATCTGATAATACTCCGGTAGCATCTTATCGAGATCCGCGACTCGCCCCTTGGCAGGGCCGACATTCGCCGCGTCTTTGAGCAGTCGCTTGGGCAGGGTGTCCTGGTCGGCAGTCATTCCGGCGCGCAGATTGAAATCGCGCTCCAGGTTCCAGATCCTTTCACCTACTTCCAGCATTTTGTCGACGCTCCAACCGCCTTGGCAAGCACCATCCACCTGCGGCGCGATGTCTTCCATACTCCAGGCGAAGGTGGTAAACACGCACAACCCGGCGGAATCAACCGCCGCGGTTGCGTCCTGGAACGCCTTGACCAACTCGGCTTTACCTTCCGTGACCAGCGGATCGGTCTTCACCGGTATGCCCAACACCTCAGACGCGACGGTGTAGGACCGCAAATGGCAGGCGCCGCGGTTGGAGGTGGCGTAAGTCAACCCCATGCCCTGAATCGCGCGCGGATCGTAGGCCGGAAACTCCTGCCCTTTTACCGTCATCGATAGATCAGGATGGCCGTACTTTTCACACAAGCGTTTCGACCCCAACCCGATATCCCGACCGAAGCCCTCGCCCCGGGCGGTCAACTCGGCGATCTCGGTAAGCGCCTTGGCCCCGCCGAATTTCAAATCGATGCCGCCGGTATGCTCCGTCGTGATGGCGCCGATCTCAAACAATTCCATGGCCGCCGCGACGGTTGCGCCGAATGAAATTGGATCCATGCCATCTTCGTTGCAAAGGAAGTTGACGTAGGTGAGGGCGTCCAGATCGTCGATGCCGGTATCCGAACCCAGGGCCCACGCAGCTTCGTATTCCAAGCCGCCCGAGTTCTTCCAGTAATCGGGCTTGTTCGCCACGCTAAAATGGCCTTTGTCGACTGTGGATATGCGTCCGCAGGCGATGGTGCAGCCGAAACACCCCGCATTGGTGGTGAGATTGGCCTTGCCGTCGCTCGCACGCGGTTCGTGCATGGCCTCGCCGGATATCTTCTCCGCGCCTTCGAATTGTACTTCCCGCATGTTTCGGGTCGGCATCGCCGCCATGCCGTTGATCACGTTCATCAGGACCTGGGTGCCGTAGGTCGGCAAGCCTTCGCCAGTCACCGCATTGTCGGCCAGCACCTTTTTACCCGCGTTGACGGCTTCCATGAACGCTTTCGGATCGTCGAGATTTCCCACGCCGACGGTACCGCGAATCGCGACGGCCTTGAGATTTTTGGACGCCATCACGGTACCGACACCCGAGCGGCCCGCAGCCCGGTGCAGGTCATTGATAACGGCCGCGTACATACATCCCTGCTCCGCCGAACGCCCCACACACGCCACACGCAACAGGGGGTCCTGATGCATCTTGTGCAGGGTCTCATCCGTCTCCCAAGCAGAGGTTCCCCAGAGCGCGTCGGCGGCGCGCAACTCCGCTTTGTCGTTTTCTACGAACAAATAAACGGGGCTGGCGGACTTGCCTTCGAAAATGATCATGTCCCAACCCGCATTCTTCATCTCGGCACCTATAAAACCGCCGGAATTCGAACAGGCCACCAGTCCCGTGAGCGGGCTTTTGGTGATGACCGAGTACCGGCCGCCGGTCGAGGCCATGGTCCCGGTCAGCGGGCCGGTCGCCATGATCAGCTTGTTGTCGGGCCCCAAGGGCTCGCAGGTCGGATCAATCTCCTCTGACAAATACTTCGTGGCCAATCCGCGTTGTCCGAGATATTGCTGCGCCCACTCCATATTGAGCGGTTCAGGCGTACAAGTCCCGCTGTTCAGATTGACGCGTAAAACTTTTCTAGTCCAAGACATTTCGCTTCCCCCTTAACCTTGCGCCGCGCCGGACAAACTCTGACTGGCGTAGGCCCGCATACGGTCGAGCCCCGTCCAGTCGCTGTCCACATAGGTGATGGCTTCAGTCGGACAGGCGCTGGCGCACGCCGGGTCGCCACCGCACAAATCGCATTTGATGACTTTACCGGTGGCCGAACTATAATTGACCGTGCCGAAGGGACAGGCAATCGTGCAGACCTTACACCCGACACAACGGGAGTCGACGATGACTTTGGCGCCGGTCGCTTTGTCGATCTGAATAGCGTCGACCGGACACGCCTTCATGCACCAGGCTTCGGCACATTGCGTACAGGTGTAGGGAGCAAACCGTCCTTCGTCATGAAACGTGAACACTTTGATGCGCGATTTGGACGGGTTGAAAACACCCTCGTTTTCGTATGAACAAGCCATTTCGCACTGTAGACAACCCGTACATTTTACCGGGCTTATATGCAGAGCTCGCTGCATGGACTTCCTCCTGTTTTCGGTAGACACATTCGCGCGTACACGCGCTGATTTTTTATTTATCGTTAATTCGCTCGTACTCCTCCAGACATGGAGGTTAGCGAATAGATCGTGCACCCTTTAGTTTTAGCAGTCTGATGGGCAGACGCAACTTTATTTGACCTTTCAGGCTTTTCAACGACGCGCAGAAGTTGCACACTAGCGCGTCGTCGACAAAGTTGCTACGTGGCAGTTCGAAAATCTGTGCACATTTTTCTGATAATTGCGTAAGTGAGATCGTTTTACGTTTTTTTGCGGACGCTGACCGAGAGTGCACGCGATCTGCTGCCGATCATCGTCGTCATCGGTTTTTTTCAGCTCTTCGTACTCCAGCAACCTATCCCAGATTTTTTTGAGATTCTCCTTGGCACGCTCTTTGTTGTCATCGGCTTGGCCTTGTTCGTTCGGGGCCTGGATATGGGGCTGTTTCCGATCGGCGAAAGCATGGCACACGCATTCGCCAGAAAAGGAAGCCTGTTCTGGCTTCTGGCCTTTGCATTTGCCTTGGGTTTCGGCACCACGGTCGCTGAACCCGCTCTTATCGCGGTGGCGGACGAGGCCGCTGTGGTCGCTGCCGAGGGCGATATGATCGAAGATACCGAGCAGGCCCGTATCGACTACGCGCTCGGCCTGCGATTGACGGTCGCCTTCTCGGTCGGCGCCGCCATCGTCATCGGAGTTTTCCGCATTCTGAAGGGCTGGCCTATCCAGTACCTCATCATCGGCGGTTACATCGGTGTCATACTGATGACCACGATCGCGCCCCCCGAGATCATCGGGATCGCATACGATTCGGGCGGAGTTACGACGTCGACCATCACCGTTCCCCTGGTGACCGCACTCGGTGTCGGTCTGGCGTCCTCGATCAAGGGTCGCAACCCCATGGTGGATGGCTTTGGCTTGATCGCCTTCGCCTCGCTCACCCCGATGATCTTCGTAATGGGGTACGGGATCGTTATCTGATGCAGGTTTTCATCGAACTGCTGCAGACATTCTTCGGCACGATTACCGACGTGCTGCCCATCGCGCTGATCATCTTCGGTTTTCAGATTTTCGTCCTGCGGCGAACCATCCCTAACCTGAAGAAGGTGTTGCTGGGTTTCCTGTATGTGCTGATCGGTTTGGCATTTTTCCTCGAAGGCCTGGAAATGGCCCTCTTTCCGCTCGGCAAGCTGATGGCGCAGCAACTGACCGACCCGGCTTTTATTCAAAGCTTCGAGCACATTGCGGGCGAGTCGCTTTCCTGGTGGGATTACCGCTGGGTGTACCTGTTCGCGTTCGCCATTGGATTTTCGACCACCATCGCCGAACCGTCGCTGTTGGCCGTTGCAATCAAGGCCAATCAGGTTTCCGGGGGCAGCGTTGGCATTTGGGGCCTGCGGGTCGCCGTTGCGCTCGGGGTAGCGATCGGTATCGCACTGGGGACCTATCGCATCGTCTCCGGTACGCCTTTGCACTGGTACATCATCTCCGGTTACGTCTTTGTCGTAATCCAAACGCTTTACGCGCCCAAGTTGATCATCGCCCTGGCATATGACTCCGGCGGTGTGACGACGTCGACTGTGACCGTACCCCTGGTGGCGGCGCTCGGTTTGGGTTTGGCGAGCACGGTCCCCGGGCGCAGCGAACTGCTCGACGGGTTCGGGTTAATCGCGTTCGCAAGTTTGTTTCCAATCATCACCGTCATGGCCTACGCTCAGATCTCCGAATGGTGGAGTCGGCGCGGCAGGGATTGATGCAGGAGAGGTTTATGCATTTTAAGTTAATTTGTGTCTTCATCGAAGACGATAAAACAGAGGCCGTGGTGAAGGCTGCCCGCGAAAAAGGGGCAACCGGCGCGACCGTGGTCAACAACGCCCGCGGCGAAGGCCTCCGGGGAACCAAGACATTCTTCGGGCTCAACCTGGAAACGCAGCGCGATATGATTCTATTCCTGGTGGAACAACACCTCGCCCGTGACATACTCGAGACCGTCGCTGCAGCCGGAGAGTTTGAGTCCAAGCCAGGCAGCGGTATAGCGTTTCAGGTAGACGTAGAAGACGCAGTGGGTGTCACCGAACAGGTTGCCAGCTTACGCGATGTCGTGGAGGAAGAACTATGAAGTCACGCCCGATCGTCCGCGTCAAGGACGTCATGAAGAGCAATTTCGATATGGTCGATGGTTTGGCCACGGTTTCGGATGCGCTGAAGAACGCCAAGCACCTGGATACCAAATGTCTGATCGTGAATAAACGACATGACGATGACGAATACGGTATCGTCCTGCTGTCGGACATCGCCAAGAAGGTGTTGGCCGACGACAAGGCGCCGGAACGTATCAATATCTACGAGATCATGAGCAAACCCGTGGTTGCCGTCGACCCCGAAATGGATATCCGCTATTGCGCCAGGCTGTTCGAAAACTTTGGCCTGTCGCGCGCGCCGGTGATCGATGAGCGACAAGTGGTCGGGGTTATCGGCTATACGGACATTGTACTGCTGGGACTGGTAAAACACCTGTAGACGGCTGACAACCGGGTATAATCACGCGCTTTTGCCCGTTGGGAGTCAATGTAAATGATGGAACTGAGTACGCTCACCGCAGTTTCGCCTATCGATGGCCGCTACGGGGGAAAGAGCGAAGATTTACGGCCCATCTTCAGTGAGTTCGGCCTGATCAGACACCGTGTGCTGGTAGAGGTCCGGTGGCTGCAGTCGCTTGCCGCGCACCCCGAAATCGAGGAAGTGCCACCACTCAGCACCCATGCCAATGCGGTGCTCGACGGTATCGTCGAGCGTTTCAGCGAAGACGATGCGCGCCGCGTCAAAAATATCGAGCGCACGACCAACCACGACGTCAAGGCGGTCGAGTACTTCCTCAAGGAAAAAATTGCCGGTAACGAGGAACTGGCGAAGGTCGGCGAGTTCATCCATTTCGCCTGTACATCGGAAGACATTAACAACCTCGCGCATGCGCTCATGCTGCGCGAAGGCCGTAGCCAGATCCTGCTGCCGCAAATCGATGCGCTGATCGATGAAATCCGACGACTCGCGCACGCGCACGCCGACAAGCCCATGCTATCGCGCACCCACGGCCAGCCTGCCACGCCCACCACGCTCGGCAAAGAGATGGCCGTCTTCGTGCATCGCCTGCGCCAGCAACGCGCTCCGATCGCAGGCGTGGTATTACTCGGAAAAATCAACGGTGCGGTCGGCAACTACAACGCTCACCTGGCCACCTACCCCGATATCGACTGGGCCGGGCATGCCAAATCCTTCGTCGAGTCTTTGGGCCTGGCATGGAACGCCCACACGATTCAGATAGAACCGCACGATTACATGGCAGAGTTGTTCGATTCGCTCAGCCGCATCAACACGATTCTGATCGATTTTTGCCGCGATATCTGGGCATACATCTCGATCGGTTATTTCAGGCAGAAAACGGTGGCCGGCGAGGTGGGCTCGTCCACCATGCCGCACAAAGTCAACCCGATCGATTTTGAGAACGCCGAAGGGAATCTCGGTATCGCCAATGCCGTATTCGACCATCTGGCGGCGAAATTACCTATCTCGCGCTGGCAGCGCGACCTGACCGATTCAACGGTGTTACGTAATATGGGCGTCGGCATCGCTTATACCAGTATTGCCATGCAATCGGCACTGCGCGGCATCGGCAAGCTGGAGGCGGACGAGAAACGCCTGGCGCAGGACCTGGGTGCCAATTGGGAGGTACTCGCCGAGCCGATACAAACCGTCATGCGGCGTCACGGCATCGACAAGCCGTACGAGAAACTGAAGAACCTGACCCGCGGTCAGCGCGTTGACCAGGCGGCATTGACCGCATTCATCGACAAACTCGAGCTGCCGCAGGACGCCAAAACGACATTGAAGGCATTGACCCCTTTTAACTACATCGGCGACGCCGCCGCGCAAGCCCGTTCCGTTTAATGAAACAGCCGTAACGGCAACCACTGTACAAAAAAGCCGCGCTTTCGCGCGGCTTTGATTTATCGGCAACGTCGGTTTCGATTAGCGTGTGCGAATCTCAACCCGACGGTTCATCGCACGGCCTTCACGTGTGCCGTTGCTCGCCACCGGCTCGGTTTCCCCGCGTCCGCTGGTTGTGACGTTGGCACTGGAAACGCCCTGATCGATCAGATAACCGGCCGCTGCCGCCGCACGCCGCTCGGACAAGCCCTGGTTGTAGCTCGCCGGACCCGTGCTGTCGGTGTGTCCGATCACGTGCAGTTCCTCGTCGCCGGGGCTCGACATGACGCGCGACGCGACACCGTCGAGTTCCGCGCGCATCGCCGGCTTGAGTTCCGCACTGTCGAAATCGAAGTGATCCGCTGTGACGTTGATGACGATATCGCCGACAATTTCGCAGCCGTCGGAATCAACCTTGGCACCGGACGGGGTTCCGGGACACTTGTCCAGGTAATCCGGTACGCCGTCACCGTCGGCGTCTCTCGGGCAGCCGAAGGAAGTCACCGCGACTCCCGCGGGCGTTCCCGGGCACTCGTCACGGCTATCCGGCACACCATCGCCGTCCGAGTCGGGATCGTCCGGCGCAGGCATCGCATCGCCGCACTCGGTCATCATTTTGTCCACACCTCCGGCGGAATCCCAGCACTCACCGAAGCTGTTGGTAACGACTCCACCACGGGAGTCGGTGAGGTATCCGGCCTGCGTCGACACGCCGCCCGTGGCCAGACCGACCACCAAGGCAATCGGCACGACTGCTGCAAGCTTGTTGTTACCCAATTTGTTGAACATGTTTTCTCCCCTTCATGAGGTGCAGTTGTTAAACGAGACTACGCTGATCCTAGCAAACGTTGCGGCAAGCTCAAGCCAAATCGATTAATCCCACCGTTGCCGACAGCTCTTCGTTGCACGGAGCAGAAATCCGAACTCGTCATCCTAATCGCCCGATCTGGCTGATCGCTAAGTTTATCGAGCAATGACAAGGTTTTAAATACCCTTTTGATAAAGATTGCAAAGATTATTACATAATTTGTGAAGTGAACTTTGGTCCAGCGTCATACAAGCGGCATTGAAGGTCAAAACGGCCCGAATCGACAAAAAACCTCGTCAAACCCCGAGCTTGCCGGCACGCTCCAGTTGACCTCGTAGCAACCTGCAGGTTCGTCGCAATCGCCGGCACGTCGGCTGATCGGGGTCGTCCTGTGCGTCGCGATCTGCCCGTTAGGCGGGATTATGACCCGCATCACGTTTCTCTTGGCGGCGTCCGCTAAACTTGCGTCATGTCTGATGCGGTTCTGGCCAGGACTGGCTGTCAGCATATCGAAACTCAGTGCTAACTGTCCGGATCGCTGCAGGCTTTCGATCCGGTTTTTTTTTGGCCACTCCCATCGAAGCCCGGTTACACTGGGCTGCGTATCCGCTACGGAGCCTGGGCCGATCCATGTCGAGGTTGTTGTTTCCCGAAGGTGTTACCGTCGAGAGTTTCCTCCATCTGTTCTGGCAGCGCAAACCGTTGTTTATGCCTGAGGCGCTGCCCGACTTCCGCTGCCCGCTCGACGCCGACGAAATCGCCGGCTTGGCCTGCGAGCCCGACATCGAGTCGCGCTTGATACTGGAAAACGGCGCGACGCCATGGGAGCTGCGCCACGGCCCGTTCGACCCGGAGGTGTTTGCCGCCCTCCCTGATTCGCACTGGACGCTGCTCGTGCAGGATGTGGACAAGCACTTACCGGGGGTAGCCAGATTATTGGACCGGTTACGCTTCATTCCAGACTGGCGCGTCGATGATGTGATGGTCAGCTATGCCGCCGACCAGGGATCGGTGGGTCCGCACACTGACCAGTACGACGTATTTCTCTTTCAAACGCAGGGCGCCAGGCGCTGGCGAATCAATACCCAAATCGATGTCGCGGCAGCCTGGCGCAGCGATTGCGAATTAAAGGTCCTGGAAGACTTCACGACCGAACGCGAATGGCTGCTGCGGCCGGGAGACATGCTCTATCTGCCGCCCGGGGTCGCTCATTGGGGCGTCGCCGAGGGCGCCAGTATCACCTGCTCGATCGGCTATCGCGCCCCGTCGCATCGAGAGCTGTTCAGCTCGTGGACCGAGTTTCTGACTGAAGCGATATCGCCCGATGCATATTATCGCGACGTCCTGACCGAGCTACAAGCATTCAGCGCGGAGATCACTACCTCGACTTTCGCCGCCATCGACGATCTAATCGTCAGACTCGGCAGCGCCGATGAAATCGATCGACGCCGCTGGTTCGGCGCATTCGTAACCGAAGTCAAACCACATTTGGCTCCCGAATCACCGGCGTGCGAACTGGCACCCGACACCCTGCACGAGCAGTTTCGGGCCCGCTCGGTGATCTACCGACACCCTTACAGCCGCGCCGCGTTCGCCGATATCGGGCAGGAGCGGTTGTGCCTGTTCATGAACGGTGATGCTTACACGGTGCCAGACCGGTATCGTGGTTTTGTGAATAGCTTGGCGCATGACCGTGAGATGCATTTCGGCTATCTGGCCGAATGGCTGGAACACGCCGCCTGCCGAGAACTTCTGGCGCAACTCTACAACGCCGGATATCTGGTTTTCGACGATGCTTGAGTTGCGCATCGAAGCGGTAGCCTGGCAAACGCACGCACCAATGCTGGTCGATATACGTACAGCGGTGTTCGTGCGGGAGCAAGGGGTGCCGCTCGAGCTTGAAATGGATGATCGGGATTCGGCCGCAACGCACTTGCTGGCGTTCGCACCGGACGGAACCGCCATCGCGACCGGACGCCTGCTGGTCGACGGACACATTGGCCGGATGGCGGTGCGGGCCAAATGGCGTCATCGGGGGGTCGGCCGCCGATTGCTCGACCGCCTGGTCCGGATCGCCGACTCGCGAAACCTGCCGTGGGTCTTTCTGCACGCCCAGTCTGCCGCCGTCGGCTTCTATGAGCAGGCGGGGTTCACGCGAGAGGGAGACATCTTTATGGATGCCGGCATCCCCCACCAGAAAATGCTGCTGACGCTCCGCCCGTGACTGCACCGGCCTTGACGAACCAGGACGAACTGCGCGCTACCGTTGTTGCGGCGACCGTGGCCGCACGTCGTGAAGTGAAGGCGCTGCTGGCCGAATTCGACAGCCGGTTGTGGGAAGACCCTCGCGTGTTGACCGCAATTCGGACCTACCTGACCGGCAACTCGCTGTCCAGGCTCACCATTTGCCTGCTGGACGCGACCGGCGCGAGAACCGATGCACCGCGACTGATGGCGCTTTGCGAACGCCTGCCCAGCCGCTGCGAGATCCGTCTGGCGCACGAAGAGCATCGTACGCTATACGAGACCTTCGTGCTGTTCGATCGCTACGACTATGTGCGCCGCGCGACGCCTTTGGACCGCGTCTGGACGACTCAGGCCAAGCCGCCCAACGAGGCCGACCGGCTGCATAAACTGTTCACCCAGGTCTGGGACGAAGCCGCGGTACACCCGGATCTCAGGCGCTTGAGTTTGTAAGGGTCAACCTTGCGCCGACGATGCGGAGATTCACAGGCTAGACTTGCATAATGTCATCGAGTAAACGAATCGGGGCGGTGTATCAGACACGCATTGCGCTAGTCGCGGCCTGCCTCGCCACTACCATCGCCTGCGCCGCCGAACGGATCGAAGTGTTCACGCTCAAATCGCGCCTGGCGCACGAGATCATACCGGTTGTGGAGCCGCTGGCAGGCCCGGGCGCCACCCTAACCGGAATGGGCGATAAGCTCGTGGTCAAGGCCGACGAACAGCAGCTGTTACAAATCCGCAACCTGTTGGCCGAACTCGACCGTCCGCCGCAACGGCTGCTCATCGAAGTGCGCCATGCGGCTGCCACGGACGAGGGGTCGGGCGGCGGTCGTCTGGATGCGCACGGTAGCGACGGCGATTCCAGCGTCACCCTGGGGCGCCGGAGAAACGCGGGCGTCGACCTGGAGATCCGTGCGGCGCAGACCCGCCGTGACGACGATGTCTGGCAGCGGATTCAGGCGCTCGAGGGTCGGGCGGCTTACATATCGACCGGGCAGTCGGTTCCCGTCTATGAGCCTTCGATACAGATCTACGGCAATCGCGTCCACGCGCGAAATCGCATTTACTATCGTGACGCGACGACCGGTTTTTACGCGCTACCCTGGGTGAACGGAGATACCGTCACCCTCACCTTGCGACAGCACGCCGACCAACTGCGCGCCGGAGAACCACGCTCGACCCACCAGCGCAGCGAAACCTCTCTGTCGGGGCCCCTCGGTACTTGGCTGGACGTGGGCGGCAGTCGCCAATTCGGCGGCGCGGTAGCGGCAGACCCGAGTCGAGTGACCCGCACGCGGCGCCGCGACGACCACCATATCCAGCTGCGCGTCACCACGTTGCCATAGTTTCCCATCCACCATCGGTCGCGTCGTCTGAGACGTAGCCAACGTCTGAATCAGGACATTAGCCTTCCCATCGGTCGCGCAATTCGTCGCGGTGCGCGCCGAACCACTGCAGGGCAATGATCACGCTGGTCGAGTTGGCCCGTTGGTATAGCTCACCGAGGGCCTCATCGGCAGGCAAGATCACTACCCGGGTTTCTTCACCTTCGTCCGCCAACCCATGAATCGCCCCGAGTTGCGAGGTGTCAACCCGCGCGCAAAACAGGGCGATGCGCTCGCAGGAGATACCCGGACTGACGTAGAACTCGCAGATCGGCTCCAGATCCAACACGTCGCATCCCGCCTCCTCCCGAACTTCGCGTCGCACGACATCTTCCGCGGCCTCGTCTGGCGCCTGGTACCCACCCACGGTTTCCAGTAACCAGGCGCCCGCTCCGGCCTCGATGGCGCCAATGCGAAATTGCTCGACCAGAGCGACGCAATCGCGGTGTATGTCGTACAACAGCACCGACACCGCGCTGAGACCCTCGACCCGCAACCGCTCGACCGGCGCCAACCACCCGCCGCGAAAGCTCTCATGGCGCAGCCGGTATTTGTTAATCTTAAAAAAATCCTGAAAAACAGTTTTATTATCAATAATATCAAAGTTATATTTCATGTATTTTATCCAGTTCAGACTGGTACTGACGGACGACCCCACCGCGCCCCGGCCCTACCGTGGGTTACCATCTCCAGACCGAACTTGCGCATGGCTGAGTTCCGTGGGCCGCGCTCGAAGCTCGGGCCGACCACCGCGTCTAATCGCGCAATCATGATACGCCTCCCCAATAAAAAAAAGGCCCGCCTCCGTACCGAAGGCGGGCCCGAATATGCAACGATGATGCGAAAGCGTTACGCGACCGACTGATAGTAATCCATGAGGATTTTTGCCACTTCCGGGCGCGAGAACTCGGGGGGTGGCGCCTCGCCCTTACCCAGCATTTCGCGCACCTTGGTGCCGGACAACAAGACGAAGTCTTCTTTGGTGTGATCCGGCGCCTCGTTCATCATCACTACGCGATTCAACTTCTTCGAATAGGCGGTATGATCGGCCCGGAAAATCTCGATTTCCAGGGCACCCTCGGGAACCTCTTCGTCGAAGATGGTCTGTGCGTCGAAGGCGCCGTAGTAGTCACCCACACCCGCATGATCGCGGCCGATAATAAAATGCGTAGCGCCCATGTTCTGACGGAAGTAGGCGTGCAGCACCGCTTCGCGCGGTCCGGCGTACAGCATGTCGAAGCCATAGCCGGTGATCATGGCCGAGTTCGGAGGAAAGTACAGTTCGACCATTTTGCGGATAGCTGAGTCTCGGACCGGCGCCGGGATGTCGCCCGGCTTCAGTTTGCCGAGCAGCATGTGGATCACCAGGCCATCGCATTCCAGTCGATTCATCGCCATGTGGCACAGTTCCTCGTGCGCCCGGTGCATTGGGTTTCGGGTCTGGAAGGCGACGACCTTCTTCCAACCGTGCTCCTGAATTTCGTTGCGGATCTCCACGGCGGTGCGGAAGGTATCTGGAAAATCGGTCTGGAAGTAGGAAAAATTCAGCACGTCGATCGATCCGGATAAAGCGAACCGGCCCTGACCGTTGAATGCCGCAACGCCCGGGTGCTCCATATCGTCGGTGCGATAGACCTTATCGGTCATCACCGCCATCTGCGCGTCGGTGACCTCTTCGATGGCTTCCAGATCCATCACGGCCAGCACCGGGTTACCGTCAACGTTCGGATCGCGCAGCGCGATCCGCTTGGCCCCCTTGATCGCATCGACGTTTTCCACCAGGCACATGACCGGTACCGGGAAAAACGACCCGTCGGTCAAGGTCATCTTTTCCGCCGCACCCATGGCATCCGCCACGTTCATGAAACCCTTGAGTGGGCTGAAATAGCCGCCGCCCATCATCACGGCGTTGCCGGCGGCCTGTGAACTGATGACCAACGAAGGCAGGGTGGCCGCCTCTTTCTCCAGTTCGTGATGCTTTTCCGAAAAATAAACGAAACGCGGTTGCAGTTCGTCAGAACCGACAGGCTTGATCATGCGGTTGTCTCCAGGATCGGGTTGCAGCGGGCGCAGCACCGCCCACAGTACTTATATAAAACCTAAGCTATGCGCTTTATCGTATTGTTTTTCATAATTTTAATTAGATAAGCACATAGTTAAATTCGAACCAGGGAATACGGTACCAGAAGCACGGGAATCGCGCCCCAAGGTTTTCTTTATAGATACCAAACGATTTTCTTTCATCGCGGCAGCCGCGGCGAAGGCTCTTGGATCGAATACATCGCCGGTCACGCGAACAGGACGACGCTACCGTGCAGCGGCCGGGATTTCCCTGTATCGCTACAAATGATCAGGACCCTTCTTACGCGCCGCTTCAAACCGGCACATCGGACCCGAAATCCACCGCTGATCGAAGGCTTGTAGACTTTACTGAAATGAAGTTTTTATTGCTTATTTTTCTGATAATTCAATGTTCGTACTAATGGACAACATCAAATCCCTGCCAGGACCGCGGCGACATCGGCGTTGATTGCCTGCAAACTCGCCATGGGATCGGACGCCGCGGTAATGGGCCGGCCGACGACCAGGTAACTTGCGCCGTGGCGCATGGCGTCCGCCGGCGTCATGACGCGCTTCTGATCGTGCAGCGACGCGCTGGACGGCCGCACGCCAGGCGTCACCAGCCTGAAACCGCGGCGCGCCGACGCGCGAATTGCCGCGGCCTCAAGCGGAGAGCAGACCACGCCATCCAGACCGACGTCGTCCGCCAATGCCGCCAGTCGGCCGACGTTGTCGGCCGGGTCGCCGCTGAAACCGACCTCCGCAAGATCCGCCGTGCCGAGACTCGTCAGAATGGTCACCGCGATCAAGAGCGGCGCATCGTCCCTCTGCGTCAGCCGTTCGCGCGCGGCTTCCATCATGCGCCGCCCGCCGGACGCGTGCACATTCACCATCCAAACGCCGAGATCGGCCGCCGCAGCACAGGCCGCTGCAACCGTGTTGGGGATATCATGATATTTGAGGTCGAGAAATACATCGAAATTGCGCCCAGCCAGATCTTCCACCAAGGCGGGGCCGGCGCGGGTGAAAAGCTCCTTGCCGACCTTCAGGCGACACAGCCCCGGATCGAGCTTTTCAACAAAGGCAAGCGCCGGTTCGGCCGCCGGATAGTCCAGCGCGACAATCACGCGCGGTCCCAGATCGTCGCTCATGTTCTTACCTGTATGCAGTCGTCTATGTCCGGTTTGCGGCGCACCGAGCCCCACCGGCGGCAGCTCGGACATTGCCAGTGCAGCGTCTTCGCGGCGAAGCCGCATTTTCGACATTGGTATTGTGGTCGTTCGTCCAGCAGTCGCCGGATGTGATCGCGCAAACCCAGTAAAACCTCGACGGCGTGGTGCTCCGGGATGCGCGCGTTGAGCTCCACCAGCCGCAGCAGACCCTTGAGGCTCGGGGATTGACGCACCCGTTCCCCGAGCATCTGTGCCGCGGCCGCATCACCGTCGGTCTCCTTGACCAGGTTTGCCACGATCAAATCCACCGAGCTCCCCGAGCGCTGCGTCAGCAACTGATCCAGGTAGCGGCGCAGCCCCTCTATATCGCCGGCCCGCTTGTACGCTTCGACCAGGTCCGGCAAAAGCTCGGGGAGATAGTCGGCATCCGATTCGGCCGCCTGGTGATACAACCGAATGGCAGTCTTGAAATCGTTTCCCTCGATCGCGAGTTCCGCCTGCATATGCAGCGCTCGAATACACCCCGGATCCGCCTCGATCGCGGTTCTCAGCAATTCTTTGGCGCGCCCGGGCTGGCCGTCGGAAATCGCCTTTTCCGCCAGTTCGCAATAATAGTGCGCACGCTCGACGCTCAACGACTCATCGACCAGCGGCTGCAGTGCCGCGGTCACGCTCAAACAGGCTTCCCAGTCTTTCTCCTGCTGATAGATCCAGCGCAGGTTGCGCAATGCCGGCACGAGGTACATTTTGCTGTCGCGCAGCTCCGTGAACAGATTTTCTGCACGGTCGTACAAACCGGCATGCATATAATCCTTGCCCAGCTCCAGCAACGCTTCGGCCCGCTGCTCGCGGGTCAGCGCGGGACGTGCAATAAGATTCTGGTGAATGCGAATGGCGCGCTCCACTTCACCGCGCCTTCTGAACAGATTTCCCAGAGCCAGATGCGTTTCCACGGTTTCGCTGTCGATTTCGAGCATCTCGACGAACACGTCGATTGCCTTGTCCGGCTCTTCGTTGAGCAGGTAATTGAGACCCCGAAAGTAGGCGGGATTGTTGTCGCAGCCACTCGAACGCGGCTCTTCACCGCGGCGCGCGCTACGTCTGGCCGCTATCCAACCGGAAGCCGCGGCGACGGGCAGTAGCAGCCAAAGCAATTGCAAATCGGCCATCAACGATCTCGCAAGGGTAAAGATCGAAGGTTATTGATCTCTTCGCTGACAAGCTGTGATCGCCGACTCAATTGGCTGTTTTCACGACGCAGTCGCACGTAGCCGGCGACGCTGGACAACAGCCCCAAGACGATGCCGACACCGAGTAAGAGAAAGATCAAAATACCCAGCGGCAGTTCTAATACGCCGAAGTAGTAGGACACTCGCACCAACCCGGGGTTGATATACGCAAACGACGCTCCAAGCGCCGCCGCGGCGATCAGGAAAAAGAACTTCAGTAACTTGAGCATGCAAGTTTCCCCGATTATCCGGTCGCCAGCCCACGGCGCTTAACGTCACGAAGCCGCTCGATCCCTCCGGTCACGCCACGGCCACATCGGTCACGGGAGACGCAGCTTGCCAGCGCCACGCGTTGTCGTACGCGGGGAGCGTTGATCAATCAGACCTGTGTCCGGACCATTTGAGTCACGCAATCCATTCGGCAAAAACACTTGCGGCGGCCATACAGAACCGGCAGCGCGAGATTGCGCCGCCCGGACCGCCCGCACGACAACGCGTCAGTCCTTTGATGAGCAATTCCCCTCCGGCAATGATACCGGTAAGCGCCCGCTCGACGCTATGCGAACAGTGAATCCGTCAGGCAAACAAGTCGACCAGACCGCTGCCCGAGGCGGGCGAAGCCACTGTGTCGTCGCGGCTCTGCGTCGAGAAAGCGCCATCCCGGCCGGCAGCGCGTCCCTTTGCGGTGCCCTCGCCCCGTCCGCCGGCCTCGCGCCCGCGGTCGCTCTGTCCGCCGATGTCGGCCTGCACCAGGCGCAGATCGTGCTGTTCGAGCATATCCCGCAAACGCGGCATTGCCTGCTCCAGCGCTTCTCGTACCACCGCGTGCTGCGACAAGAACGAGATGCTCGCCTGATCCTGCTGTACCACGATGCGCACCTCCAACGGCCCGAGGTTCGGCGGGTTTAGTTTCAGTTCCGCGACCTGTTGTTCGCGACCGGCCAACCAGACAACGCGGTCGGCCAGTGATCGCCCCCACCCGGCATCGCCGACACGCTGCGGCAGGCCCAGCATTGCCGACCCGACATCTGACAGACTACCCGTCGCGGCCGCCGGGTTGGTTACGCCCACACCCGCTTGGCCGCTCAACACACCACCGAAACTGCCTGCACCGGTGAGTTGCGTCGCACCGGCGTGCAACGCCAACGACAGACGCCCCTGCAGCGATTTGGCCAGTCCGCCCAGACGTTCGTCGCCCTGCGACAGCAAATCCAGGTCGGTGTCGCCCGTGCTCGACGCGAGCCACTGTTCGAGCGTCCTGATACCGCCTGGTCCATCCGTATCGAAAAACTCCGTCGCAGCCACCTGGTCGACGTTCAGGCGGCCGGCCATCTGCGGCAAGCTCATGCCGTCGGGCGGCAAAGCCACACCGCTTTCGATCAACGCCTGAACCTGGGCGAGAAAGTTCAGATTGAGATCCAGATTCAGGGCGCCTGACGACTCATCCGCAGGATTGAGCCCGCCAACACGGCGTAATTGACCGTTTCCGATACCGCTGTCAGCCGCCGTCGCGCCAAAGGGCAAACTGAATTGCCACATAGGTCACCTCGTTCGTTTGCTACGTGCGCGATACTCAGCAGTTAACGTGCCACCTGCAACTACCCCGTTTGGCATAGATGAATGTCCAATGAGAAACAGATTAACCTTCAACCTGACGCTCCAACCAGCAACTGAGGTACGACTATGAGTGAATTCGACGGTCAGGTCGTGATCGTGACCGGTGCCGCGGGCAATCTCGGCCGCGCGACGGCCTTGGCCTTCGCCGAGCAGGGCGCGCGGCTTGCGCTGTTCGATCGTAACGCCGACCGGCTGGCAAACTGCATCGACGCATTGGGCACGAATCCGGACGATGTGCTCGGCGCCGTCGTGGATCTGTTCGATCAGGCCAGTGTCGAACTGGCCGTTCGAGAGACGCTTGACAAGTTCGGCAGGATCGACGTACTCGCCAACATCGCCGGCGGCTTTACCATGGGGCGGATGCTGCATGAAACGACCGACCGGGACTGGAACCTCATGATGGATCTGAACGCCCGCAGCATCATGCACACCTGCCGCGCCGTCGTTCCCGGACTCCTGCAACAGGGCGGCGGGCGCATCATCAACATCGCGGCGCGGGCCGCTCGCGAGGGCAAGGCAAAAATGGGGGCATACTGCGCATCCAAGGCGGCGGTCATCACCCTTACCGAGTCGCTCGCGGCCGAACTGAAGTTCGACAATATAAACGCCAACTGCATTCTGCCCGGTACGATCGATACGCCCGAGAACCGCCAGGATATGCCGGATGCAGATCACGGCAAGTGGGTGGCGCCGGAGGCGCTGGCCGACGTGGTCGTGTTTCTCGCGTCGCAGGCGGGCCGCGCGGTCACCGGTGCCGCCATTCCGGTTTTCGGCCAAAGTTGACCCCGATGGCGGGCGGCAAGACACGTGTGCCCTGCCGGCCCGACACCTGCGCACTGCTGTGCACCGCGATCCGGCAGTACGCCGAGGCCGCGTTTCCCCTGGGCGGCAGCGAGTGTGCCCAGGCGTCGCGGGACGAGCTGAACCGGCTTGCCGAACGCCTGGCCCGGCAACAGGCCGACAGCGGGACGATCGAACTGGCTGGCCGGCAGCGCGGTATGCTGCGCGGGGTCGTTAAAAGCTATTTCGCGCAACTGAGTGACGATCCGGCGGATCTAACACAGACGCAGAAAAAAACACTGCTGGCGCTGTTGCAAAACCGCCGCGCCGAATCGCCCGGATAGTGCCGCTCGGATTGAACCTTAAGTTGCGCGTGCCGCGCCCTATCGGCGATCGGGCGCCGCCGGCGCACGCCGCCCCAGAACCCAGATCAGCCCAAGCAGGATCAACAGCGCCGCGATATGGACTTCGCGCCCGGCCGGCCAAAGCAGCCCTGCGGCGCAGGCCGCCATCGCCGCGCGCGTGATGACATCCAGTTTTGTCTTTTGCCAACCCTGTACCGCAGAAGTAAAGGCATAGAGCCCGAACAAGGCATAGAAACCGGTCTCGATCGCGTCGAGCACACTGCCCGTCAGCAGCGGCGTGTAGGCAAACAACAGTGGCACGATGTACAAACTTTTGGCCACCTTCCACGAGGTAAAGCCGGTCGCGATCGGCGGCGTCCCGGCGATCGTCGCCGCCGTAAAGGTACACAGACAAACCGGTGGCGTGACATTGGAATCCTGTGACAGCCAGAAGATTATCATGTGCGCGGCCAGCAGCAGTACCGTCAACTTGGCCTCGTCCACCAACAGGGGCTGGAGCAGACTCGTGGTCTCGCGCGGCATATCGTCGATCAGGGCCGTGGCATGCGCGAAGCTCATATCGCCCAACTGCCCCAACACCTCCGGGCTGGCCAGCATGAGCACCGCTTTGACATCATCCCCCAGATTCCCGGCGGTCAGCGCGTGCGCCATATCGACATTCGCCATCAAATTGAACAAGGCGGGCGCCGACAGGGTCGCCAGCACGATATACGCGGCCGTCACCGGCAAACCCATGCCCAGCACCAGCGACGCCAGCGCCACCAACAGGATGGCAATCAGCAACGAGCCCCCGGCCCACTCGGTGATCATCAGCGAAAAGGTGTTGCCGATCCCCGCCGTCGCGATCACGTTGACGATCAGTCCCACGGCACACAACAGCACCGCGGTCATCACCATGTTGCGTGCGCCCATGGCCAGCGCATCCATGATGGCCCTGGGGCCCATCTTTACCGGTGTCACCCACGAGGTCACGATAACCGCCAGAATGGCGAACGCGCCCGCATATACCGGTGTGTATCCACTCACCAGCAATGCGATCAGCAGCGACACCGGGATCACAAAGGAAAGCCCCTCCTTGAACACCAGACCCATGATCTTCGGGCCCGGTTCGTTCGGTCGGGTGATCCCTTGCTTGAAGGCCTCGAAGCGGACGTAAAAGGCCAGCGAAAAGAAATACAGCAGCGCCGGAATGAAACCCACCGCGACTATGGTGCCGTAGTCGATCTGGGTGTAGCTGGCCATGACGAACGCACCAGCGCCCATGATCGGCGGCATCAACTGACCCCCGGTGGACGCCGCGGCCTCGATCGCCGCGGCAAACCGCGCGGGAAAACCGGCCTTTTTCATCATCGGAATGGTGATAATGCCGGTACTCGCCGTGTTGGCGATTGCGGAACCGGAGATGGTTCCGGTGAGGCCGGAAGCGATCACGGCAACCACCCCGGGCCCGCCGACCATCCGGCCGGCGATGGCGCGCGAGAGATGGATCACGAAATCGCCGGCGCCGGAGCGCAGCAGGAAGGCACCGAACAGGATGAACATGAACACGAAGGTCGCGGAGATGCGCGCAATATTACCGAACAAGGCGTCGTCGCCGAACAGGCTGCGAAACAAGGTAGTCTCCAGACTCAGACCGCCGAACTTGAACACACCCGGAATCAGGTCGCCCCACCAGGTGATGTAACTGAGCGAGAGCGCGATGAGCACCGGAATGATCCATCCCGTCGCCCGGCGGGTAAACTCGATAGCCCCCACGACCACCAGTATGCCGACCACCCAGTCCAGCGCGATCAGCTTGACGCCGCGGTCGTAAATCAGGTCCTCGGCCGGTATCAGGTACAGCGCGCCGCAGAACACCGCGATCGCAAACGCCGCATCCAGGTAGCGCGCCGGACCGGTTCCGCCGAGTGGATGGATCAGCCCGCAAAGCAGGGCAAAACCGGCGAAATGGAAAACATTGAGCGTCTGGGCACCGATGTTGCCGAAGGAATTGAACCAGAAGTGCAGCGCGGAGATCAGGATACCCAGGAGGTAGACGACGCGGTGACCGCGCACCTCAAGCACTTCGGAGTGGACGCTTTCCGGTATACGGTCCCAGGCTGCACCGCGCATCACTCAACCATCTCCACGCGAGTGAACGCGGGTACGGGTGGCACGTGCGGCCCCCAAAGGGCCG